>CAXTDA010000162.1:0-8166 GCA_964242935.1 uncultured Burkholderiaceae bacterium
ACCCACCACCCAAACCCCCCGGGGCCCCGGCGCGGGCGGGGACCCAGCGGCGTCGACCGCAGCACGACACTGGGTTCCCGCCTGCGCGGGAACGACGAATTGATTGGTTGTGCGGGTTCGAAGGGGCGTAGCTCAATTGGCAGAGCGTCGGTCTCCAAAACCGAAGGTTGGGGGTTCGATGCCCTCCGCCCCTGCCACGGCTTCGGGTTCGTCGCAGCGCTTGCGCGCGAAGACCCCGGAGGCGGTGGACAAGAAGGTAGTGATGGCAAACACGAATATCGAAACCGTCGGCACCACCGCCGATCGCCTCAAGATCGCCCTGGCGGTCATCGCGGTGATCGCCGGTCTCGCGGGCTTCTACGTGCTGTCGCAGCAACCGCTGGTGCTCCGGATCGCCGCCGTGCTGGCCGGCCTGATCGTCGGTGCCGGCATCGCGGCGACGTCGGAGCCGGGCAAGCGCTTCTTCGCATTCGGCCGCGAGTCGGTGGCCGAGACGAAGAAGGTCGTCTGGCCCACGCGGAAGGAGACGATTCAGACCACGGCGATCGTGTTCGGCTTCGTGCTGATCATGGCGATCTTTCTGTGGGCGACCGACAAGACGCTCGAGTTCGCGTTGTACGACCTGATCCTCGGTTGGAGAAAGTAATGGCAGAAACGACGATCACCCACACCGAGTCGGTCGACGCGCCGGCCCAGGCCGCGGCCGCGCCGGGTTCGAAGAGCACCAAGCGCTGGTACGTCGTGCACGCCTACTCGGGCATGGAGAAGAGCGTCAAGAAGGCGCTGATCGAGCGCGTCGCGCGCTCCGGCATGGAGCAGCAGTTCGGCGAGATCCTGGTCCCGACCGAAGAGGTCGTCGAGGTCAAGAACGGTACCAAGTCGGTCACCGAGCGTCGCTTCTTCCCCGGCTACGTGCTGGTCGAGATGGACATGACCGACGAGTCGTGGCACCTCGTCAAGAACACCGCCAAGGTCACCGGCTTCGTCGGCGGCAAGGCCAACCGTCCGACGCCGATCTCGCAGAAGGAAGTCGAGAAGATCATGGCGCAGATGCAGGAAGGCGTCGAGAAGCCGCGCCCGAAGACGCTGTTCGAGGTCGGCGAGATGGTCCGCGTGAAGGAAGGTCCGTTCACGGACTTCAACGGCAACGTCGAGGAAGTGAACTACGAGAAGTCGCGGCTGCGCGTGTCGGTGACGATTTTCGGCCGTGCGACGCCGGTCGAGCTCGAGTTCGGCCAAGTGGAAAAGGCGTAAGAACCGTTACGGCGAGCGAAGGCGCGGATGGTTGCTCGAACGCGAGCCGTCTTGTTCGGAAAGAGCACAGCGTCAGCAACATCGAGGAGCGGTGGTAGGGCGGGAGCCTGAAGCCGCGTTCGCACTCACACAGGAGTCATTCAATGGCAAAGAAGATCATCGGTTTCATCAAGCTGCAGGTTCCTGCAGGCAAGGCCAATCCGTCGCCGCCGATCGGGCCGGCGCTCGGTCAGCGCGGCCTCAACATCATGGCGTTCTGCAAGGAGTTCAACGCGCAGACGCAGGGCGTCGAGCCGGGTCTTCCGATCCCGGTCGTGATCACGGCGTTCGCGGACAAGTCCTTCACGTTCATCATGAAGACGCCGCCCGCCACGATCCTGATCAAGAAGGCGGCGGGCATCACGAAGGGTTCGCCGACGCCGCATTCGAGCAAGGTCGGCTCCATCACGCGCGCGCAGGCCGAGGACATCGCGAAGGCGAAGTCGCCCGACCTCACCGCCGCCGATCTCGATTCCGCCGTGCGCACGATCGCCGGCAGCGCCCGCTCGATGGGCATCACGGTAGAGGGGCTGTAATGGCTGAAGCAGAGAAGAAGTTGACGAAGCGCCTGAAGGCGGTCGCGGCCAAGGTCGATCGCACGAAGGTCTATCCGGTCGCCGAGGCGCTGGCGCTGATCAAGGAAACCGCGACCGCCAAGTTCAACGAGTCGGTCGATGTCGCCGTACAACTCGGCATCGATGGCAAGAAGTCCGACCAGGTCGTGCGCGGCTCGGTCGTGCTGCCGTCGGGCACCGGCAAGACGGTCCGCGTCGCCGTGTTCGCGCAAGGTGCGAAGGCCGACGACGCGCGCGCCGCGGGTGCCGACATCGTCGGGATGGAGGACCTGGCCGAGCAGGTCAAGGCCGGCAACCTGAACTTCGACATCGTCATCGCATCGCCGGACACGATGCGGATCGTCGGCGCGCTCGGCCAGATCCTCGGCCCGCGCGGGTTGATGCCGAACCCGAAGGTCGGCACCGTCACGCCGGATGTCGCGACCGCGGTCCGGAACGCGAAGGCCGGTCAGGTGCAGTACCGCGCCGACAAGGCCGGCATCGTCCACGCCACGATCGGCCGTGCGTCGTTCGAGGTCGACGCGCTGAAGACGAACCTGGTGGCACTGATCGATGCGCTGAACCGCGCGAAGCCGGCGTCGAGCAAGGGCATCTACCTGCGCAAGCTGTCGGTGTCGAGCACGATGGGCGCGGGCGTGCGGGTGGATCAGGCGACGGTGCAGGGGTAGAGAATTTCGTCGTGCCCGCGAAGGCGGGAACGACGAGCAAGACACTGGATCCCCGCCTTCGCGGGGACTCATTCTCGCCAAGGCGAGAACGAGCTTTGGGCCGTTGAAGAGGAGTCTCTTCATCAGCCGTCAAAGACCGTTGGCGGGATCGGAGCAGGTGGCCTTTCCCTTAATCGATCGTCGGTCCGAGATCGGCCAGCGCAGATGGCGGTCCCGAATGGATTTGCGGTGAGCGCGTCGCGTGGGCGGGGCGGGAACTACGAAGCCGGATCGGTCGCCGTTTCATGGCCGACGGGTGAACGACGGAAGCGAAAGCGCCGTCGCCGCCCGTCACTAGAGGAGTAATGACCGTGGGTCTCAATCGTTCCGAGAAGGCGGTGGTGATCGAGGAGGTGAGCGCGAAGGTCGCGTCCGCCAAGTCGATCGTCCTCGCGCAGTACCGTGGTCTGGAAGTCGGTCACATCACCGGCCTGCGCAAGGAAGCGCGCAAGAGTGGTGTGTACCTGCGGGTGCTCAAGAATTCGCTGGCGCGTCGCGCCGTCGCAGACAGTCCGTTCTCGGGGCTGGCCGACCACATGGTCGGCCCGCTCATCTACGGCATCTCCGACGACCCGGTCGCGGCGGCGAAGGTCATCAGCGATTTCGCGAAAACCAATGACAAGCTGGTCGTCATGGGGGGTTCGTTGCCGAATTCGGTCTTCGACGCGGCAGGCGTCAAGGCCCTGGCCACGATGCCGTCGCGGGAAGAGCTGCTGGCCAAGTTGCTGGGCACCATGCAGGCACCGATCGCGCAGTTCGTCCGCACGCTGAACGAGGTTCCGACCAAGTTCGTCCGCGGGCTCGCTGCCGTTCGTGACCAGAAGGACAGCGCAGGCCCAGCAGCCACCGCGGACGCGACGGAAGTCGCGGCCGAGCCTGCAGCGGCTTGATCGTTCGTTCCTATCCGGATCCCGTAATGCGCACCGTCGTATCGCTCAAAGCGCAATCAATTCATTTGGAGTCAATCATGGCAGTCAGCAAAGCAGAAATCCTCGACGCAATCGCCGGCATGACCGTTCTCGAGCTGTCGGAGATGATCAAGGAAATGGAAACGAAGTTCGGCGTCTCGGCCGCCGCCGCTGCGGTTGCCGCAGCGCCGGCCGGTGCGGGCGGTGCCACGGCCGCTCCGGCCGAGGAACAAACCGAGTTCGACGTCCTCCTGGCCGAGATCGGCCCGAACAAGGTCAACGTCATCAAGGCCGTTCGCGAAATCACGGGCCTCGGCCTGAAGGAAGCGAAGGATCTGGTCGACGCGACGCCGAAGGCCGTCAAGGAAGGCATCCCCAAGGCCGACGCCGAAGCGGCGAAGAAGAAGCTGGAAGACGCCGGCGCGAAGGCCGACGTCAAGTAATTCGCAGGACGGCTCGTGGCGCATCGGTGCGCCGCGGGCCTGCAGGACCGCAATCGAAGTCGCCTCTACAAGGTTCTTGGCTATGTCGTTTCGCCGCAGTTCGGAAGTCGTCGCAGGTCCGGACGCCCGGCGCGGTTGCGATTGATCGAAGAGACGCCATATCCAAACCCTGTTCCCCTTGCACCCCCGGGCCGACGCCCGTCCCGCATCACCGCCGAGTTCCCGGCCGTGGTGCGCTTCGTCGTCTCCACGTCGGATAGTGCGTTCGGGTTCGGCCGCATTCGCGTTTTGTCCAGCACCGCAGTAGCCACGGAGTCCTCATGACCTATTCGTTTACGGAAAAGAAGCGCATTCGCAAGAGCTTTGCCAAGCGGCCGAACGTGCACCAGGTGCCGTTCCTGCTGGCGACGCAGCTTCAGTCGTACGCTGAATTCCTGCAAGCCGAAGTCAATCCGGCCAAGCGCGCCAACGAAGGATTGCAGGCTGCGTTCACGTCGATCTTTCCGATCTCGTCGCACAACGGATTCGCGCGGCTCGAATTCGTCAGCTTCCACCTCGGCGTGCCCCCGTTCGACGTCAAGGAATGCATGCAGCGCGGGCTGACGTTCGCATCGCCGCTCCGCGCGAAGGTCCGCCTCGTGATCATGGACCGCGAGGCGTCGAAGCCGACCGCGAAGGAAGTCAAGGAGCAGGAGGTCTACATGGGCGAGATGCCCCTGATGACCAGCACCGGCTCGTTCGTCATCAACGGCACCGAGCGCGTCATCGTCAGCCAGCTCCACCGCTCGCCGGGCGTGTTCTTCGAGCACGACCGCGGCAAGACGCACTCGTCGGGGAAGTTGCTGTTCTCGGCGCGGATCATCCCGTACCGCGGCTCGTGGCTCGACTTCGAGTTCGATCCGAAGGACATCCTGTTCTTCCGCGTCGACCGTCGCCGCAAGATGCCGGTCACGATCCTGCTGAAGGCGATCGGCATGACGTCCGAGCAGATCCTCGAGCACTTCTTCGTGTTCGACACGTTCCACCTGCTCGGCAAGGAAGCCAACGGCGGTGCGCAGATGGACTTCGTCGCCGACCGCATGAAGGGCGAGATCGCGCGCTTCGACATCGTCGACAAGGCCGGCAAGACGGTCGTCACGAAGGACAAGCGGATCACCGCGAAGAACCTGCGCGACCTCGACGCCGCGGGCCTGAAGAAGATCCCGGTCCCCGAGGACTTCCTGCTCGGCCGCGTGATCGCGAAGGAGATCGTCGATCCGGAGACCGGCGAGATCGTCGCGTCGGCCAACGACGAGGTGACCGAGGACGTGCTGGTGCGCCTGCGCGCGGCCGGCATCAAGGACATCAGGACGCTCTACACGAACGACCTCGACCAGGGCGCGTTCATGTCGCAGACGCTCCGCGCCGACGAGACGAACGACCAGATGGCCGCCCGCATCGCGATCTACCGGATGATGCGTCCCGGCGAGCCGCCGACCGAGGACGCGGTGCAGGCCCTGTTCAACCGCCTGTTCTACAACCCGGACGCGTACGACCTGTCGAAGGTCGGCCGCATGAAATTCAATCGTCGCGTCGGCCGGAACGAGGCCGAAGGCCCGATGACGCTGACCGACGACGACATCCTCGCGGTCATCAAGATCCTGGTCGACCTGCGGAACGGCCGCGGCGAAGTGGACGACATCGACCACCTCGGCAATCGGCGCGTGCGCTGCGTCGGTGAGCTCGCCGAGAACCAGTTCCGTAGCGGCCTGGTGCGCGTCGAGCGCGCGGTCAAGGAACGCCTCGGCCAGGCCGAGGCCGACAACCTCGTCCCGCACGACCTGATCAACAGCAAGCCGATATCGGCCGCGATCCGCGAATTCTTCGGGTCGTCCCAGCTGTCGCAGTTCATGGACCAGACCAACCCGCTGTCGGAAGTCACGCACAAGCGGCGCGTCTCGGCCCTCGGACCGGGCGGCCTGACGCGCGAACGCGCCGGCTTCGAAGTGCGCGACGTGCACCCGACGCACTACGGTCGCGTGTGCCCGATCGAGACGCCGGAAGGTCCGAACATCGGCCTCATCAACTCGCTCGCGCTGTACGCGCAATTGAACGAGTACGGCTTCCTCGAGACGCCGTACCGCAAGGTCGTGGACAGCAAGGTGACCGACAAGATCGACTACCTGTCGGCGATCGAGGAAGGCAAGTACATCATCGCGCAGGCCAACGCGGCGCTCGGCGACGACGGCGCGCTGACCGACGAGCTGGTGTCGTCGCGCGCGGCCGGCGAGTTCGTGCTGGTCGGTCCGGAAAAGGTCCAGTACATGGACGTCGCGCCGGGGCAGATCGTGTCGGTCGCGGCCTCGCTGATCCCGTTCCTCGAGCACGACGACGCGAACCGCGCGCTGATGGGTTCCAACATGCAGCGCCAGGCGGTACCGTGCCTGCGTCCCGAGAAGGCGTTCGTCGGCACCGGCATCGAGCGCACGGTCGCGGTCGACTCGGGCACCACGGTGCAGGCCGAGCGCGGCGGCCGCGTCGACTACGTCGATTCGGGCCGGGTCGTGATCCGCGTCAACGACACGGAGAACGCCGCCGGCGAAGTGGGCGTCGACATCTACAACCTGATCAAGTACACGCGCAGCAACCAGAACACGAACATCAACCAGCGGCCGATCGTGAAGGTCGGCGACACCCTCGAGAAGGGCGACGTCATCGCCGACGGCGCCTCGACCGACCTCGGCGAGCTCGCGCTCGGCCAGAACATGCTGGTCGCGTTCATGCCGTGGAACGGCTACAACTTCGAGGACTCGATCCTGATCTCGGAACGCGTCGTCGCGGAGGACCGCTACACGTCGATCCACATCGAGGAGCTGTCGGTCAACGCGCGCGACACCAAGCTCGGACCGGAAGAGATCACGCGCGACATCTCGAACCTGGCCGAGAACCAGCTCGCGCGGCTCGACGAGTCGGGCATCGTCTACATCGGCGCCGAAGTCGAGGCCGGCGACTCGCTGGTCGGCAAGGTCACGCCGAAGGGCGAGACCCAGCTGACGCCGGAAGAGAAGCTGCTTCGCGCGATCTTCGGCGAGAAGGCGTCCGACGTGAAGGACACGTCGCTCCGCGTCCCGTCGGGCATCTCGGGCACCGTGATCGACGTGCAGGTGTTCACGCGCGAAGGCATCCCGCGCGACAAGCGCGCGCAGCAGATCATCGACGACGAGCTGAAGCGCTACCGCCTCGACCTGAACGACCAGCTGCGCATCGTCGAAGCCGACATGTTCCAGCGGATCGGCGGGACGCTGGTCGGGAAGACCGTCAACGGCGCTCCGACGGCGGGCAACCACAAGATGGTCAAGGGCAGCAAGATCACCCAGGAATACCTGGACGAGCTCGAGCACTACCACTGGTTCGACATCCGCCTCGCGGACGAGGACTCAGCGGCGCAGCTCGAAGGCGCGAAGGAGAACATCGAGGCGAAGCGGCTGTCGTTCGACGCGGCGTTCGAGGAAAAGAAGAAGAAGCTGACGCAGGGCGACGAGCTGGCGCCGGGCGTGCAGAAGATGGTCAAGGTGTACCTCGCCGTGAAGCGGCGCCTGCAGCCCGGCGACAAGATGGCCGGTCGCCACGGCAACAAGGGCGTCGTGTCGCGGATCGTGCCGGTGGAAGACATGCCGTACATGGCCGACGGCACGCCGGCCGACATCGTGTTGAACCCGCTCGGCGTGCCGTCGCGGATGAACGTCGGGCAGATCCTCGAGACGCACCTCGGCTGGGCCGCGAAGGGCCTCGGCTTGCGGATCGGCGAGATGCTGACGGCGTCGTCGAAGGCCGCGGAACTGCGGAAGTTCCTGACCAAGATCTACAACGAGACCGGGAAGGCCGAGGAGCTCGATCAGCTCGGCGACGTCGAGATCCTCGAGCTCGCGGAGAACCTGAAGCTCGGCGTGCCGTTCGCGACGCCGGTGTTCGACGGCGCGCACGAGGACGAGATCCGTCGGATGCTCGACCTCGCGTATCCGGACGCGATCGCGAAGCGCCTCGGGATGACGGCGTCGAAGAACCAGGTCACGTTGTACGACGGCCGCAGCGGCGAGGTGTTCGAGCGGCCGGTGACGGTCGGCTACATGCACGTGCTGAAACTGCACCACCTGGTCGACGACAAGATGCACGCGCGCTCCACCGGCCCGTACTCGCTGGTCACGCAGCAGCCGCTCGGCGGCAAGGCGCAGTTCGGCGGCCAGCGCTTCGGCGAGATGGA
>CAXTDA010000163.1:0-8150 GCA_964242935.1 uncultured Burkholderiaceae bacterium
CCCCCCCCCCCCCCCCCCCCCCCCCCCCCCCCCCCCCCCGCGCCGCCCCGCCGCCCCCCCCCCCGAGGCCCCCCAGCCGGTATTCCCCCACCCGCGCGGCGCGCGCGACGAGATCCTGCCGCACGACCTCGTCGACGACCGCGTTCGCGACCGCGCACGACAACGGATTGGTAAAGTAGGTGTGGCCGTGAACGAAGCCGCCGCTGTCCGCAACCGCTTCCTGGATGCGATCGGGGACCAGCATCGCGCCGAGCGGTGTGTAGCCGGCCGCGAGTCCCTTGGCCAGCGTCACGATGTCGGGCCGCGCATCGGGCCAGTGATGCGCGGCGAGGAATGCGCCGGTGCGTCCAGCGCCGCTCATGATCTCGTCATAGATGAGCAGCACGCCGTGCCGATCGCAAATCTCGCGGACGCGGCGGCAATAGGCGGCGGTCGGCACGACCGCGCCGCTGGAGATACCGCCGACCGGTTCGACGATGAATGCGAGCACGGTGTCGGGCCCTTCGCGCACGATCGTCTCGTCGAGCGCATCGGCGCAATGCAGCGCGTACGACTCCGCATCGAACCCCGCGGGAATGCGATAGGTGAGCGGCGCCGGAACCTTCGGCATCGAGCGGATCATCGGCCCGTACAGCTTCAACGTGTTCGCGTCGCCGGTCACGGCGAGCGCCCCCAGCGTGGAGCCGTGATAGCTCGGATCGCGCGAGATCACCTTGCTGCGCGTGCCCTGGCCGATGACCACCGCGTATTGGCGCGCGATCTTCAGCGCCGACTCGTTCGCCTCCGACCCGCCGGAGACGAAGAACGCGCGATCGAAGCCCTCGCCGGCGAGCGCGCAGACGCGATCGGCGAGTTGCACGCTGTCCTCGCTCTCGAAGAAGCGCGGATAGGCGAACGTGACCCTGCTCGCCTGGGCCTGCATGGCGGCCAGCACGCGGGCATTGTTGTGACCGATGTTCGTGACGACCGCGCCGGACGTCGCGTCGAGATAGCGGCGTCCATCGGTGTCCCAGATGAACACCCCCTCGGCCCGTTCGACCCGCGGCGGCCTCGGGCTGCCACGCTTCGCGTAGAAGCCCAGGACCGAACCGCCGAGCGGCGTATCGCCCACGGTGCGGACGGGTACGGCGGTCGGTGAAGTCATCGGGATGTCATGGGACGTGTCGGATGGAGTCGCCGATGTGCGAATGATCGACTTGCCGGCAGCAACACGCTAGACGAATGATGTGATGAAGTGCTATACGAATCGCGCATGAGCTTCCACGGCGATCGGCTGAGTCTTCTGGAGACGTTCGTTCGGATCGCCGAGACCGGGTCGCTGAGCAACGCGGCGCGTGCCATCGGCGCCACGCAGCCCACGGTGAGTCGCCGGTTGGCGCAGTTGGAGCGCAGCCTGGGCTGCAAGCTGGCGATGCGCGACACGGCGGGCTTCTCGCTCACCGACGAGGGCCACTCGTTGCTGGTCGAGGCGCGGGAGCTGGGCGAACGCTGGTCCGGCATCGCGCAGCGCCTGTCGGGAGGACAGACCCGGCCCGAAGGCACGCTGCGCGTGATCGGCCCCGCAGGCTACGGAACGACCTTCCTGACCGACGTGCTCACGGAGCTCCGCGCCGCCTATCCCGCTCTGCGCGTCGAGCTCTCGCTGACCGATCGTGCGGTCGACCTCGTGTCCTCGGGGGCCGACTGTCGAGTGCTCGTCGGCGAGGGGCGCAATCCGGATCTCGTGCGTCGCCGGATCGGTACGATGGAGCGCGTGCTGATCGCGGCACCATCGCTGCTGCGCGGCCTGGGACGCGTGACGATCGATCGCCTGCCATCGCTGCCTTGCGTGGGTCTCGTACCGTTCTTTTTCGGAAGGGTCCGTCTGATCGATCGCGCGGGGCAACCGCGGCACGTCACAATCGACACGCCGGTGAGCACCGACAACCTGCTCGGGAGCTATCGCGCGATCCTGAACGGCGCCGGGATCGGCACCGCGGCGCCGTGGATGTGCAACGACGACATCCGTCTCGGACGGCTCGATCGCGTGCTGCCGGCCTGGCAGATCGAACCCATCGACATCCAGGTCGAGTTGCCCCCGGGCATTCACCGCCCGGCCCGCGTCGAGGCCTTCATCGAAGCGCTGACGAGGCGGGTACGGCTGCTGCCCGGCTTTCGGCCGCTCGCGTGACGACGGCCGCGCGCGGCGACGCGGACACCGGGTCGGGGCGCGCGATCGTTCAAGGCATCTCGGGAGCAAGCCCGGGCAGCGTCGCGAAGTATTGCTTCAGTGCTTCCACCGCCACCCGGACCTTGGCCGGTTCGCTGTCGCGACCCGAGGTCACGGCCCGGACCGGCATCGGCGCGAACCGCCATTGCGGCAGGAGACGAACGAGCGTTCCCTGCGCCAGCGACGGCAATACGTCCGCGTAGGCGAGGCGGGCGACGCCGAGGCCCTGTTCGCACATCTGCTGCAGAGCGAGCAGGCTGTTGCTGGCAATGCGAACACGGGCCTCGATCCGCTGACGTTCACCGGTCGCGCGGTGCAGGTCGAGCGACAGGGACGGTCGTCGTTCGATGGGGTCCGCGACGTCGACTTGCGGCTCGACCGTCTCGCGGGCGAGCGCCAGCCACTCGTGGTCGGCCAGTTCCGCGGGGACGTGCGGCTGGCCCGCTCGCGCAAGGTAGGGTGGCGCTGCGCACAGGATCAGTTCGAGGTCGCACAAGTGCCTGGCGATCAGGTTCGAGTCGGCCATCTGACCGACGCGGATCGCGATATCGATCTGCGCGTCGATCAGGTCGATCATCGCATCGTCGACGAGCAGTCGCAGGCGCAGCGACGGCGACCTTGCCAGAAGCGCTCCAAGTGCCGAGCCGACGTGCGGGGCAAAGCCGACCGGCGCGGCGATGCGCAATTCGCCGGTCGCCACGTCACGCTGCTGCGCCAGCGACTCCGTCGCCATCCGCGCTGCGTCGAGCAAGTGACGGCAATGCGGATAGCAGCGTTCGCCTGCCTCGGTCAACGTCAGCTTGCGCGTGGACCGGTGAAGCATCGTGACGCCCGCGCGGCGCTCGAGCGCCCGGATGGTCTGGCTGACGGCCGACGGGCTCATTCCGAGCCGCCGCGCGGCGGCACTCATCGACCCGGCAGCAACGGTTTCGGCGAAGACTGCATAACTCTTCAAGTCGTCCATCTTCCATCCCGGCTTCCAGGTGTTAGCGGCCCGCGGCGCTTATCGCCCGGCCTTCGAGGCTATATCTTCGAGGGGTCGCTCACTATTGAGAATTCCATGAAAATCGCCCTGATTGGTGCCACGGGTTTCGTCGGCAGTGCCGTACTCTCCGAGTTCCTTGCAAGAAGCCATCGAGTCACTGTGCTGGTGCGCCGGTCATCGTCACTCGCCGCGCGTGATGGTGTTTCTCCGGTCGAAGCCGACGCTTACGACGCCGAGTCCGTGGCCGCCTCGGCGCGCGGTCACGACGCGGTCGTCTCCGCATTCAACCCGGGCTGGAACGATCCCGAGCTCTACGACAACTTCATCCGCGGCAGCAGCGCCATCGAACGCGGGGTCGAAGCGAGCGGCGTCAAGCGACTGCTGGTGGTGGGCGGCGCCGGCAGCCTCTTCGTCGCACCGGGCGTGCAACTGGTCGATACGCCCGAATTCGCGAGCCACGTGCCCGCGAACGTGATCCCCGGCGCCAGAGCGGCTCGCGACGCGCTCACCGCGCTGCGCGGAAACACGTCGCTGGACTGGACGATGCTGAGCCCGCCGGCACTCCTCGAAGCCGGTACGCGCACCGGCGCCTATCGGCTCGGTGGCGAAGACCTCCTGATGGCCGGCGACCAACCGGCCGGCATCTCGGTCGCCGACCTGGCCATCGCGATCGCCGACGAGATCGAGCGGCCGCAACACGTGCGCGCCCGCTTCACCGTCGCGACCCGCACGTGATGCGAAGCGACCGCGACACCGTTCATCCTGGAACCGAAAGACCGTGATGTCCCCTGCTCCGGGAGTCGTCGGACCGAGCGCTTCGCGCACCTCGTCCCTGGCCCGAACCCTGCTCGCGATGGGGGTCGGTGGGTTCTCCGTCGGGACCGGTGAATTCGCGATCATGGGTTTGCTTCCGGACGTCGCGAAGGACGTCGGCATCACGATCCCCGCGGCCGGCCACTGGATCGGCGCCTATGCATTGGGCGTCGTCATCGGCGCGCCGGCGCTGGCGGTGCTTGCGGCGGCCTGGCCGCGCCGCAGATTGCTCATCGCGCTGATGGTGTTCTATGCGTTGGCCAACTTCGCGACCGCAATCGTGCCTGGACAGCACGCCATCCTGTCGATGCGCTTCGCTTCCGGACTGCCGCATGGCACTTACTTCGGCGTCGCTGCTCTGGTCGCCGCAGCGCTGTCGCCGCCCGACCAGCGTGCCCGGGCGGTGGGCCTGGTCATGCTGGGCCTCACGGTCGCGATGCTTGCGGGGGCGCCGCTCGCCACCTGGCTCGGCCAACAATTCGGATGGCGCGCGGCCTTCGTCTTCGTCGGCCTCGTCGCGTTGCTCGCGGCCGTGCTGATCCGTCGCGAAGTACCCGACCTGCTGGCCGACGCCGAGGCGAGCCCGCTGCGCGAGTTGGGTGCGCTCGTGCGTCCGCAGGTCTGGATGACGTTGGCGACCGCGGGAATCGGTTTCGGCGGGCTGTTCTGCGTCTTCAGCTACATCAAGCCGACCCTGATCGAGGTCAGCGGCCTCGACGTGGCGCAGGTGCCGTTCGTGCTGTCGCTGTTCGGCCTCGGCGGCGTCGTCGGCAACCTGTTCGGGGCACGTCTCGCGGACCGCTCGCTGACCTGGACGATCGGCGGCACGTTGCTCTATTCGGCGCTGCTGCTGGCCGCGTTCGGCACGCTCGCCCGCTATGGACCAACCGCGCTTCTCGGCGTATTCCTGCTCGGCACTCTGGTTGCGCTCGGGCCGGCTCTCCAGATCCGATTGATGGACGTCGCCGGCAACGCGCAAACGTTGGCAGCGGCGCTGAACCACTCGGCCTTCAACTTCGCCAACGCGTTGGGCGCGTGGCTCGGCGGCCTGGCCATCACGGCTGGATGGGGCTGGACCTCGCTCGGCTGGGTCGGGTCATCGCTCGCGATCGGCGGCTCGCTCGTGTTCGCCGCATCCCTCGCGTCGACGAGGCCGGTTCGGGCGTGATGCGGTCGTGGTCGCGGTTCGGCCGGTATTCGACGGCCATGCGTGGCTCCTCGACGGGGATGCACGTCACCCAGGGCGAAACACCCTACGGATCCGCCTCCTGCCGGATGCGCGTTGCTCTCGACGACGTCGCAGCACGGCAGCGCGACACGCCGACGTCGATCGGCATGGCGCAGTGGATCGGTCGAGGCGATCACTGGAAACGGCACACGACCTGCACGTTGCACGTCAATGCTCACTCGCCTAAACAAGAGCCGGACCGTGCGAGCCCGGCTTGCTGAAAGAGGCCAGGATTTTCGCCACGGCCTGAGGGTCCGAATGAAGCTCATCCAACAGGGCGCCGTCCACCGGGTTGAACCCCCGGATGAATTTGCCATATTGACTGTCCCGGTGAGCGAACTTCATGTCCCATTCCCCGAAGTGCCTCACATCGACTTGCCGGTCGCTCAGCAAGACGATCGACGTGTGCCGGTCGTCGATGCGAATGCTGTTCCAGATCGGACGAAGGAACTGCTCGTCGCCCTCGATCCACTGGTAGAAGCGGCCTCGATCGTAGAGCAGCAACCCGGTGACACCGGCAATCTCGTTGCGCTCACGCGCCTGCGCGAGGAGATAGAACAAGTCGACATCCGACATCGGAGTCGCGGCGTGACTTTGGTAGACGATCACTTGCAGCGCCACGGCAGATCGCTATCGTTTGCCGGATTGCCGCGCTGACACGAGAGCTCGTCGAGCTGCGCCCCGCAGCGCCGCATGAACTCGCGCTCGTCAGCCGTGAAGCAGCGACGGCGGGTCGACTCCTCGAGCGGCCACCAGGCGCCCGAGATCGAAGCTGCCTTGTACCCGTCGACAGCCATCTGGTCGTCGGGGCCGAGGCGGGCCTGCTTGAATGGGTCGGTGCTCTGACCGTGGCCCATGCCTTCGTACTGGCCGCGGCAACAAGAGTCTTGCTGACGCCTCGAAAATCTCAAGAAGTCAGTGCCGATTTGGTCGCCGAGGCGCCGCCTCTGGCATCCCCGAAGGCGCTTACCACGGCAGCAACGACGCGGTCCGACCTTTCGATATCGTCGACCAACATGGGGTACTGCTGAGCAAGCTTGCCGCTTACACGAAACCCGTTCTCCTGGATGGAGCGAATGATCCGATCGATGTCACTGTCCGGTCCCTCGACGACTTCCTTGACGGCTTGGCGGGCTTGATCGTGCTGGCGTAGAAACTGCGCTTCCTCGCGCATCTCTCGCCTGATCGTTTCTTCGATCACCGGTCCCAAGTACTCCGTTTGGGGAGTGAAGTCGGGAAACTTCCATGCAAAGAGTGCATCGTCGTAGGCGTCGAATTCGAGATCGGAAACGACCCCATCGGGATTATCCGTTTCGGAGCCGAGATCGTACCGGCCTGCATAGCGCCGCATGAATGGCTTCGAAAACGCCTCCAAGCTTGCGTCGTAGCCTGCGCGTAACGTGTGTGACTCCGTGATGGTCGCCGATACGGGCAGGATCAGCGGGGCAGGAACGGCGCCATCACGACGCAGAACGTCATTGATCAGAAAGCGCGAGATGCGACCGTTGCCATCGGACATGGGGTGGATATAGACAAAACCGAACGATGCAATTGCTGCGCGCAAAATCGGGGATCGTCCTTGCGTTCGGTCCAGAGCGCCCCCGAGACCGGCGAGAAGATCTCGAACGTCTTCCCAAGCTGGCGCAATGTAGTCAATCACCGGGACGTATGCCTGCTGGTGTCCCACGTAAACGGGGGATTGGCGCAGGCCATAGCGAGTTGCCGACTCTCCAAGAATTGTGCGTTGGAGTTCGCGGAGAGAGGCCTCGGAGAGCGAATCTTCAAAAGCGCCGGCGTGGACCTCCATCGCAGCGGCAAACCGTTGAATTCGATGAGTCTCCCGACCCTCGTTTTCCATTTGGAAGCTCGCTCGGCTTTCTTTGATGGTTAGCCAGATTGCGCTACGCCGCACCAGATCGGCGCCGCCGGCTCCGAAGCCGGCTGTCATTTCATCGAGCGCACGGCGGCAGTCAAAGGCGGCGGCGGCGCGGACGGCTTCAGTCAATCGAACCGTCGGGCAGTAACGCCCGTCTCCAGGCAAGTTGTCTCTGATACGCCAACGCGCATCAACCGGGGCTTGAGCCGCTACGAGATACCTCTCGGCATCCAGCGCATCGACGTAGTTCCCGATCGGAGCGGCCGTTCGTGCAAGCATCCGACCGGTCAGTCGCTCGTAGAAGAAGCAGGCGCGTCGGGCGTACGCGCCCGTGGGCTCGGCTGCTATCCACGCCTCCAGGGGCTGTCCCCCGATCCGGCTGAACAACCGGGCAAGGAACTCGAGATGTACGCCTTCATGGCGGAACGCGAACGTGAGGTGCGCAGCGACGGTGGAAGCGGGCTGGAAGCTCGCCGGGAAGCTCTGGCGGGTGTAGCCGTCGCGGGTGGTTGTCGAACGCTGAGATCCGCCGACAAAGCTCGAAACGGGCAGCGGCTGGACGGTCGCTACCTCGCATCGAGCGGCCAACCAGTTATAGCCAAGGGGTTCGGTCACAATCGAATTATGCGTCCCAAAATCCGATTGCGGAGCTCTCCCTTGTTAACAACTCAATTACGTGTTGCTCCACCGGCGCAGAGACCAACCATCATCGGACCAGGCGAAGACCGACCCCGAACCCCGCAGATCACGAGGCGTCCAGTGACCCCGGGGCGACCCGGGCCGGAACTAGAAAAAGGGCTGCATCTGCGCAACCCCTTGATTCAAATGGTGGGCCGTGAGTGGCTCGAACACTCGACCTACGGATTAAGAGTCCGCTGCTCTACCAGCTGAGCTAACGACCCACGGAAAACGGTACGCGTTGGTGTTCTGTGCTTCGGTCCTGACTCGCCGGCCGCCGATGTCTGGTAGGCCGTGCGGGATTCGAACCCACGACCAACGGATTAAAAGTCCGCTGCTCTACCAGCTGAGCTAACGACCC
>CAXTDA010000164.1:0-8131 GCA_964242935.1 uncultured Burkholderiaceae bacterium
TTGAAGACGGCGTTGCAGAGCCCGCAGCGAACCATGCCGCCCTTCGCGGTCGCCTGCGTGGTGCTGATGCGGAAGATCGTGCCGCAGGCGGGGCAGCGGGTGGCGAGCGCCATGTTCAGCGCGCTCCGCCGCCGTCATCGTCGTCGTCACCAGGGCGGCGCCCGACGAGACAGACCCAGCCGGCGTCGGTCCGCCACGGCGCCAGCGCGACCGCCGGCGCGTATGCGGCCGCGACCTCGGCGGCCTGTCGCTCCAGAACGCCCGACAGCACGAGGTGTCCGCCGCGTGCGACCAGCCCGACCAGCAGCGGTGCCAGGACCTTCAGCGGATTCGACAGGATGTTCGCGACGACGATATCGGCCGCGTCGGCGCGGAACGCCGCGGACGGCGCGAACGTCACGTCGACGTCGTTCGCCGCCGCGTTCGCCGCCGCCGCCGACACGGCCTGTTCGTCGATGTCGGTGCCGACCACCGTCCCGGCGCCGAGCTTCTTCGCGGCGATCGCGAGGATGCCGGAGCCGCTGCCGTAGTCGATCACGCGGTCGCCGGGCGCGACGTGCTGCTCGAGCCACGCGAGGCAGAGGCGCGTCGTCGGATGGTCGCCGGTGCCGAACGCCATCCCCGGGTCGAGGCGGAGCAGGACCGCGCCGTCGGCCGTCGCTGCAGCCGGCGGCGCGTGCCACGACGGCACGATCCAGAGGCGCCTGCCGACCGCGATCGGCTCGAACTGCGACTGCGTCAGCCCGACCCAGTTCGTGTCGGCGACCGGGCGGCGCGCATACGGCGGTGGGTCGACGATGCCGACGTCGGCGAACGCGGACCGCAGCACCGCATCGATCGCGTCGGCCCCGTCGAACAGCGCGACGACCCGGCTCCGCTTCCAGGCGCTGTCGGTGGCCGGCAGTCCGGGCTCGCCGTACAGCGGCTGTTCGTCGGCGCTGCCGGCGTCGGCATCCTCGATCGACGCCGACAGCGCACCGGCTTCGACCAGCGCGTCGGACAGCGCCTCGGCGCGCCGGCGTTCCTCGATCAGGACGACTTCGATGAACATCGCGCGCGAGCCCTTCTCAGGCTAGCCGCTCGGCCAGGCGCTGCTCCAGGTAGTGGATGCTGGTGCCGCCCTTCATGAAGCGTGCGTCGGACAGCAGTTCGCGGTGCAGCGGGATGTTGGTCTGGATGCCTTCGACGATCATCTCCGACAGCGCGACCCGCATCCGCGCGAGCGCCTGGTTGCGGTCGGCGCCATACGCGATGACCTTGCCGACCATCGAGTCGTAGTACGGCGGCACGAAGTAGCCGGTATAGGCGTGCGAATCGACGCGGATCCCCGGACCGCCGGGCGGATGCCACGACGTGATGCGGCCGGGCGACGGCGTGAACTTGAACGGATCCTCGGCGTTGATGCGGCACTCGATCGCATGCCCCTTGAGCACGACGTCCTTCTGGCGGATCCGCAGCCGCTCGCCGGCGGCGACGTGGATCTGTTCCTGCACGATGTCGATGCCGGTGATGGCCTCGGTGACGGGATGCTCGACCTGCACTCGCGTGTTCATCTCGATGAAGTAGAACTCGTTGTTCTCGAAGAGGAACTCGAACGTGCCGGCACCGCGGTAGCCGATCTTGCGGCACGCCTCGGCGCACCGGTCGCCGATGCGATCGACGAGCCGCCGCGGGATGCCGGGCGCCGGCGCCTCCTCGATCACCTTCTGGTGGCGGCGCTGCATCGAGCAGTCGCGCTCGCCGAGCCAGACGGCGTTCTTGAAGCCGTCCGCGAGGACCTGGATCTCGACGTGCCGCGGGTTCTCGAGGAATTTCTCCATGTAGACGATCGGATTGCCGAACGCCGCGCCCGCCTCGGAGCGGGTCATCGTGATCGCGTTCAGCAGCGCCGCCTCGGTGTGGACGACCCGCATCCCGCGGCCGCCGCCGCCGCCGGCCGCCTTGATGATCACCGGGTAGCCGACCTGCCGGCCGATGCGGATGCATTCCTTCGCGTCGTCGGGCAACGCGCCCTCGGAGCCGGGCACGCACGGCACGCCGGTCGCGATCATCGCGTTCTTCGCGCTGACCTTGTCGCCCATCAGGCGGATCGAATCCGGCGTCGGGCCGATGAAGACGAACCCGGAACGCTCGACGCGCTCGGCGAAGTCGGCGTTCTCGGACAGGAAGCCGTAGCCGGGGTGGATCGCCTCGGCGTCGGTGACCTCGGCCGCGCTGATGATCGCCGGCATGTTGAGATAGCTGAGCGCCGACGGCGCCGGCCCGATGCAGACCGATTCATCGGCGAGGCGCACGTACTTGGCGTCGCGGTCGGCTTCCGAATGGACGACGACCGTGCGGATGCCCATCTCGCGGCAGGCGCGCTGGATGCGCAGTGCGATCTCGCCGCGATTGGCGATCAGGATCTTTCCGAACATGGCAGATCGTCAGCCGATGACGAACAACGGCTGGCCGAATTCGACCGGCTGGCCGTTCTCGACCAGGATCTCCTTGACGACGCCGTCGAAGCCTGCCTCGATCTCGTTCAGGAGCTTCATCGCCTCGATGATGCAGATCGGTTCCGCGACCTTGACCGGCGAGCCGATCTCCACATAGGCCGGCTTCTCGGGTCCCGGTGCGCGGTAGAACGTGCCGACCATCGGCGACTTGACCACGTTGCCCTCGATCTCGGTCGGCTTTTCCTCGACCGCCGCGGGAACGGGGGTGGGTGCCGGCTGCGCCGCCGGCATCTGCATCTGCACCGGCAGGTACTGCATCTGCTGCACGCCCGCCGCGACGGTCTTGACGATGCGTACCTTGCTGTCCCCTTCGGTGACTTCCAGTTCGGCGATCGTGGAGTCGGCGACCAGGTCGATCAACGTCTTCAACTTCCGCAAATCCATGACGGCTCCATCGACGAAGGATCGTGCGCCGCGCGGCGGGCGCGGCGACGAGGCGATTCGGTGCGTTGATCGGTCGGTGACTCGGCGATGCACGTCGCGGAGTGACGGCGGACACGCCCGCGGCGTCCCGGTCGGACCGTCCTGGATGTCGCGCGTCGACGAGCGTAACACGCGGCCCCGCGTCGCGAACTCGGGCGAACCAGCCCGTTTCATGCAGGCAATGGGGCCGAACTACGTCGGCGTGGTCGCTTTCGTCACTGCCGGCGGACCGCCGCGGTAAGGCGCGAGCCAGCGCTCGAGCATCGCGTCGTCGACGCGGCCGAGGTGCGACTCGATCATCCGGCCGTCGGCGTCGAGCAGGACCGTGAACGGCAAGGCGCCCGACGGGTTGCCGAGCGCCCGCGCGAGGTCGGTGCCGACCGCGCCGGCGGCGACCAGCGGATAGCTCGGCTTCACCCGGGCCGCGAACGCCGCGATGTTGGACGGACTGTCGATGCCGAGGCCGACGAACGCGACGCGCCCCGCGACGCCGCTGCTGGCCGTCGAGAATGCCGGGATCTCCTGGACGCACGGGACGCACCAGGTCGCCCAGAAGTTGACGAGGACGACCTTGCCGCGCAGGTCGGCCATCGAGCGCATCGTGCCGTCGGCGTCGCCGAAGGTCTGGCGATAGAAGAGGTCCGCCGCCGGATGCGGACCGGTCGTCGCGGGTTCGGGCGTCCGCGCGCGGTAGGCGACGACGCCGGCGACGAGCGCCGCGACCGCGCCGAGCAACAGGACGACCGCGGTCCGCCGGCGCGTCATCGCCCGTCCCCGGATGCCCGATCGATCAGCGCCTCGAGCGTACGGAGGTCGGCCCGCTCCACACCCGCCGACGAGCGCTGATCGCGCGGATCGAGCACCGTCAGGTGGACCGCCTCCCGTGCCGCGGGGGTGCCCGATGGCGGAACGCGGCGCGCCTGCGGCCACAGGAAGCTCAACGTCTCGCCGGTGCCGGGACGCGAGCCGCTCGCCTGCGAGACCTCGAAGTCGATGCCGGCGTTCAGCAGATGGATCGCGAGGTCCTTCGCGTTGTCGTCGAAGACCAGCAGATGGATGTCGCTGTGCTCGCCCGCGGTGCCGTTGACGATCGCGCCGCAGACCCACGGGACGATCCCGAGGCCCGCCTCGTCGAGGAAGCGCATCACGTCGCGCGCGGCGATGCGCAGCCGGTGCAGGCGGTCCGGTTGCGTGTCGGCCATGAACAGCGCCTGGTACTCGCGGACCGCGGCCTCGACCCGTGCGTTGTCCGGCAGGCAGTCGGCCGGCGCGCGCTGCCGGTCGCCCAGCACCTCGCGCGCGGCCCGCCGCTTCGCGCCGGCGTAGTCGAGTCCGTCCTCGGCGATCATGCGCGCGGCGATGGCGGCGATCTCGTCGCGAACGCTGGAGGGATTCGAGGAATGCACGGGCGACGGCCGGGTGGCGGGGCGCTCATTGTGACGCGAGGGCCTCGACCCCACAAATGCGGGCGGCGCGCTCGCTGATCACGAGCATCAGCCGCGTCGTCGCGCGCGTCGCGCCGACGAACAGCTTCCGGACCGCCCGCTCGTCGAACGTCTCGAAGTCGATCTCGGTGAAGATCACGCAAGGCGCCGACTGGCCCTTGAAGCGATAGATCGTCTCGGCGAGCACGTCGCCTCCGGTATAGACGGGATTGCCGAACAGGTCGTAGGTGCCGTCGAAGCGACGAAGCGGATGCGGCCCGAGCGCGTCGGTCGCGAGGATCTTCGAGTGGTCGCGCCCGGCGAACGTCAGCACGACGATGTCCGCCCGGCGGTAACCCGCGGCGAGCGCCTTCGTGATCGCGCGCATCGTCACCTCGAGCAACGAGCGCGTCGATGAATCCGCGGCCCCCTCGTACGTCGCGAGGTCGAGGTCCGAACCCGACAGCGGACTCGCGGCCCGGATCGCGCGGAGCGCGTCGGCCGTGGCCGTCGACGCGCCGCGGGCGAGCAGCGGCACGATCGCGTCGACGATGTCGCGCGGACTGCGATAGTTGACGTCCGCGTTCAGCGTGACCCAGCCGTCGAGCTCGACGGGATCGCGGCCGTAGAGGTTCTGCAGCGGGTCCTCGAGCCAGTACGCCTTGCCGTCGGGCTCGACGAAGCGGAGCGCGCCGTCGCGCCATGCCGGCGTGAAGTCCTGTCCCTCGTCGACGATCAGCACGTCGTAGCGTTCGCCGTCCGCGGGCCGCGCGTCGACGACGGCCGACTCGAGCCGCGCATACAGGTCGGGCGCCGCGAAGTCGGGGTCTTCGCCGCGCGACTTCAACAGGCGGTCGCCGAAGTTGTGGAAGGTCGCGGCGACGGTCCCGGCCGGCGCGATGCGGGCGATATGGTCGGCGAGCGGACGGTTGTAGCAGAGGTAGAGCGCCGAGCAGCCGGCGTCCGCCGCCGCGGACAGCACGCGGAGCGCGAGCTGCGTCTTGCCGGACCCCGCGGTCCCGCGCACCCGCAGGCGGAACGGGCTGAACTCGAGCTGCATCGCGTTCTCTGCGAGCCCGCTCGACAGCCGCGTGACCCAAGCGTCGGTGCGGCCGATCAGCGTCCCGACGTCGGCCACCATCGCCAGGTCCTCGGACAGGAACCTCAGGACCGTGGCCGCGTCGGCGCTGCCCGCGGCCGGCGTCGGCGCGAGCAGGTCGACGACGATCGCGACGAGCTCGGACGCGCGCGACGCGTCGACGATGCGTTCGAGCGCGATGCCCGCCCGGTTCGCGTCGCGCACCAGGTAGTCGGGGCAGTACAGCAGGTAATCGATCGAGAGCCGCGCCGCGGGCTTCGCCGACGGTCCGCGCCGCCCGGGCGACGAGGCGCCGGCGAAGCGATGCGTCAACGCCTCGATCGAACGCAGGATGTGCGAAGCGACGCGCTTCCGGACCGCGCCCGACCGCTTCACGAGTCCGTCCGCAGTCTCTTCGAGGAAGCCCGACTTCTGCTCGATCAGCAGCACGCGACCGTTGGCCGCGACCACGATGAAGTCGATCTCGCCGTAGATGGAGCAGCCGTGCTCGACGCGTGTCCAGTGCACGCCGTGCAGCACGGTGCAGTCGTCGGGCAGTGCCGCGAGCAGCCGCAGCGTCTCGATCTCGCGCGAAGCCGAGCCGTTGAAGTCGAGGGCTTCCCATCCGTCCGGAACGATGCGGGCCATGCGATGGGGCACTGGGTCGTGGCGGTGCGCGATTGTAGGGTCGCCCGCATCGCCTCCGATACAATCCGCGACCCTGGACCGCTCCTTGGTGTCCACGCGTCGCGACACTCGTTTCCGTCAATGCACATCCACATCCTCGGCATCTGCGGGACGTTCATGGGCGGCGTCGCCGTGCTCGCCCGCGCCGCGGGGCACCGCGTCACCGGTTGCGACGCCGGCGTCTATCCACCGATGAGCACGCAGCTCGAGGCGCAGGGCATCGCGCTGATCGAGGGCTGGGACGCCTCGCAGCTCGACCTGCAGCCCGACCTGTTCATCGTCGGTAACGTCGTCTCGCGCGGCAACCCGCTGATGGAGGCGATCCTCGATGCCGGGCTGCCGTACGCGTCCGGGCCGCAGTGGCTCGCCGATCACGTGCTCGCCGGCAAGACCGTGCTCGCGGTCGCCGGCACGCACGGCAAGACGACGACGTCGTCGATGCTCGCGTGGATCCTCGAGCAGGCGGGTCTCTCCCCCGGCTTCCTGATCGGCGGCGTTCCGAACGGCTTCAATGAAGGCTTCAACGCGTCGGCGCGCCTCACCGACACGCCGTGGTTCGTGATCGAGGCCGACGAATACGACACCGCGTTCTTCGACAAGCGGTCGAAGTTCGTCCATTACCGGCCGCGCGTCGCGGTGCTGAACAACCTCGAGTACGACCACGCCGACATCTTCCCGGACCTGGCCGCGATCGAGACGCAGTTCCATCACCTCGTGCGGACCGTCCCGTCGACCGGCCTCCTCGTCGTCAACGGCGAGAGCGAGGCGCTCGCGCGCGTGATCACGCGCGGCGCGTGGACGCCGGTCGAACGCTTCGGCGACGGCGTCGACTGGGCGGCTCGCGTCGTCGACGCGTCGGGATCGACCTTCGAGGTGCTGCACGAAGGGGCCGTGGCGGGCACGATCCGGTGGACCCTGCAGGGCGCGCACAACCGGGCGAACGCGATCGCCGCGCTGCTGGCCGCGCGTCATGCCGGCGTCGCGATCGAAGAGGCGTGCGACGCGCTGTCGCGCTTCGAAGGCGTCAAGCGGCGCATGGAGGTGCGCGGGACGATCGACGGCGTCACCGTCTACGACGACTTCGCGCATCACCCGACCGCCATCGCGGCCACCATCGGCGGCCTTCGGCAACGGCTCGCGGCCGAGGTCGGCGGCGATCGGCCGTCGCGGATCGTCGCGGTGATCGAGCCACGGTCCAACACGATGAAGCTCGGGACGATGAAGGCGGCGCTCGCGACCAGCCTCGCCGCGGCCGACCGGGTATTCGGCTACGGCGCGCGGCGCGGTCGCGACGCGCTCGGCTGGAGCCTCGCGAGGGCGCTCGCGCCGTTGAACGAGGGCATCTCCGGCGAGGACCGCAGCAAGCAGGGATCGAAGGCCGCGGTGTTCGACGACATCGAGCAACTGATCGCGGCGATCGTCGTCGTCTCGCAGCCGGGCGATCACGTGGTCATCATGAGCAACGGCGGCTTCGGCGGTATCCACGAGAAGCTGCTCGACGCGCTGACCTTGCGTGCGGCCCGCAAGGAGTCGACCGGGCCGAACGCCTGAGAGGCCGAGTTTGATCCTCTACCTGCACGGCTTCCGCTCGTCGCCGCGCTCGACGAAGGCGAGGCAGCTCGAAGCCCGTCTCGCGGCGCGCGGGCTGGGCGCGGGCTATCGCTGTCCGCAGCTGCCGGTGTCGCCGCGCGAAGCGGCGCGCGCGATCGAAGCGCTCGTCGCGGAGGCCGACGCGCCGCTCTCCGTCATCGGCTCGTCGCTCGGCGGTTACTACGCGACGTGGATCGCGGAGCGGGTCGACTGCCGGGTCGTGCTGCTGAACCCCGCGACGCATCCCGACCGCGACCTCGTGAAGCACCTCGGCGTGCAGACCGTCTACCACTCGGACGAAACGGTCGAGATCCGGCCCGGGTTCCTCGACGAGCTGAAGGCCCTGCGCGTCGGCCCGGTCACGCGACCGGAACGCTGGCTGCTCGTCGCCGCGACCGGCGACGAGGTGCTCGACTGGCGCGAGATGGTCG
>CAXTDA010000165.1:0-8043 GCA_964242935.1 uncultured Burkholderiaceae bacterium
GGCGCTGCTGCGCGCACTCGGCGCCGGCACCGTCGTCGTCGGCATCTACATCGCGACCGTCTACTTCGCGGCGATGCTGGCCGGACTGTGGGGATCGGCCCTGGTGCGGCGCTGGGGACCGATCCGCACCAGCGAGGTCGCGCTTGCCGTGGGCGCTGCGGGGCTGCTGCTGATCGCCGTTCCCCAACCGGTCGTCGCCTTCTGCGGCGCGCTGCTGCTCGGCTTCGGCTACGGTCCGATCACGCCGGCGAGTTCGGAGATGCTGGCGCGGACCACCTCCGTCAAGCGCCTCGCGCTCGTGTTCTCGATCAAGCAGACCGGCGTGCCGCTCGGCGGCGTCATCGCCGGCCTGATGGTGCCGCTGGTCCTGACGTTCGGCGACGCGCGCTGGGCGATGACCGCGACGGCGGCGCTTTCGCTCGCCAGCATCGCGCTCGCCGAGGTCCTGCGGAGCGCGCTCGACGCACATCGCGATCGGTCGAGCCCGCTGCCGGCGCTGTCGAGGATGATGCAGCCGCTGCGCTTCGTGTGGGACCACGCGATCCTGCGTCGCCTGGCGCTCTGCAGCTTCGTGTTCTCGGCCGTGCAGGTCAGCCTGAGCTCGTACGTCGTCAGCTTCCTGCACGACGACCTCGGCTGGACCATCGTCGCGGCGGGCGCCGCGTCGTCGATCGCGCAGACGGCCGCCGTCGGCGGACGGGTCGCGTGGGGGCATCTGGCCGACCGGTGGCGCGGCGGGCCGCGGTGGACGCTGTTCGGACTCGCGCTCGGGATGGCCGCCGTCGGCCTCGTGATGCCGCTGCTGACGGGGGCGGCACCGCACGCGCTGGTGATCGTCCTGCTCGCGCTGTTCGGCTGCACCGCGATCGGCTGGAACGGCGTGTATCTCGGAACGGTCGCGCGCGTCGTCCCGCACGACCGGGCCGCCATGGCGACCGGCGGCACGCTGTTCTTCACGTACTTCGGCGTGGTGGTCGGCCTGCCGGCATTCGGCATCGCGAGCGATGCGTTCGGCCGCATCGGACCGGCGTTCGGGTTGCTCGCGCTCCCGCTCGGATGGACGCTGTGGGCGCTCTACCGCAGCGAGTGGAAGATCGAATAGCGCCTGCGACGAAGGGCCGGGCGGACGACTGCCTGCCCGGCCCGGCCGGTCAGTGCACCTTCACGTCGATCCGGCGCGGCTGCGCGTCGCGCGCCTTGGGGATCCGCACGCGCAGGACGCCGTTCGCGAGCTCGGCGTCGACCTGGCCGGCATCGAGCTCCTTGCTGAGCGTGAACGTGCGCCGGTAGCGCGTCACGTGGACCTCGGCATGGCTCGCGGTCATGCCCTGCGGCGTCGGCAGGCCGAGATCGCCTTCGATCGTCAGCGTGTCGGCGTCGACGTGGACGTTGAGCCCGTCCTTCGACACGCCGGGAAGGTCCGCGTACAGCGTGATCGCGTTCGCGTCCTCGATCACGTCGACCGGCGGCAGCAGCGTCGGCTCGTCGCGGCCGCGACCGTTCGCCTGGCGCCGGTCCTGCTTGTCGTTCGCGTCCTGGCGGGCGACGTTCTTCGATTCGGTGCCGTTCCGGGTGTTGTCGGTATTCGTCATGGTGCTCTCCTCGGGATCTGGGGGGTCACTGGACCGCGATGCGGCGCGGCTGGGCGGATTCGCGGCGCTTGACGCTGACATGCAGGACGCCGTCGCGATAGTCGGCGTTGACGCCGTCGGGATCGATGTCCTCGGGCAGGCTGACGACCCGACGAAAGCGGCCGTTGAAGCGTTCGTTGATGTGCGCGGTCGTCTTGTCGTCGTCGCCGGGAACCGCCGCCTTGCGCTCGCCGGCGATCGTCAGCACGCGCCGGTCGAGGTCGAGCTCGATCTTGCCGGGATCGATTCCCGGGGCGAACGCGTAGATCTCCACCGACGACGGCGTGCTGCCGATGTTCAGCGCCGGATAGCCGTGCGCGAAGCCGCGGATGCTGGGCGTGGCCGAATCGAAGGTTCGGCGCATCTCGCGATGCAGCCGGTCCATCTCGGAAAACAGGTCACGCGAAAACAGGCTGGGATACATGGTCTGGCCTCCTTGAAGTGATGGACGCCGACCGCGGATGGTCGGGCCCGGGCAACGCCGAGGTAGGTCGGCGCCGTCGAACTTCAAGAGGGGTCGTGCTGCAAAAATTCCGCGCCGCGCGCGGGCGGCCTCAGGCCAGGTCGCCCCACAGGTCGTGCCCGTCGGCGCCGGTGATCCGCACCGTCGCGAACGACCCTGCCCTGACCTTCTGACGCCACGCGAGGCGGGCGCTTGCGGAGGTGGGCGGCGCGATGAAGACGTTGCCGTCGATCTCGGGCGCATCGGCGGACGATCGCGCGATGCCGCCTTCGGCGTTGACATCGTCGATCAGCACGCGCTGCAGCGTGCCGACGTGGCGCCGCATGCGACGCGCGGCGATCGCTTCCTGCACGGCCATGAACCGCGCGCGGCGTTCCTCGCGGACCTCGACCGGCAACGCGCCGTCGAGCGCGTTCGCCGTCGCGCCGTCGACCGGCGAATACGCGAAGCAGCCGACCCGGTCGAGCTCGGCCTCGCGGAGAAAGTCGAGCAGGTAGTCGAACTCGGCCTCGGTCTCGCCGGGGAATCCCGCGATGAAGGTCGAGCGGATCGTCAGGTCGGGGCAGATGGCGCGCCACGCCCGGATGCGGTCGAGGTTGCGTTCGCCGGACGCCGGACGCTTCATTCGCTTCAGTACGTCGGGATGCGCATGCTGGAACGGCACGTCGAGATACGGCAGCACCTTGCCGTCGGCCATCAGCGGCAGGACCTCGTCGACCGACGGGTACGGATAGACGTAGTGCAGGCGCACCCACGCCTCGCCACCGGTCAGCGTCGCGAGTTCGCGGACGAGCTCGGTCATCCGCGTCTTCACGGGGCGGCCGGCGACGAAGTCGGTGCGGTAGCGGAGGTCGACGCCGTACGCGCTCGTGTCCTGCGAAACGACCAGCAGCTCCTTGACGCCGCTCTTCAACAGGCTCTCGGCCTCGCGCACGACGTCGCCGATCGGGCGCGACGCGAGGTCGCCGCGGAGCGAAGGAATGATGCAGAACGTGCAGCGATGGTTGCAGCCTTCGGAGATCTTGAGGTACGCATAGTGCTTCGGCGTCAGCTTGACGCCGTGATCCGGCAGAAGATCGACGAACGGATCGTGCGGTCGCGGCAGGTGCCGGTGGACGTGTTGCATCACCTCCTGCGACGCATGCGGACCGGTGACCGCGAGCACCTTCGGATGGACCTTCGCGACGAGGTCCTCGCCGGCCGCATCCTTCTTCGCGCCGAGGCAGCCGGTCACGATGACCTTGCCGTTCTCCGCCAACGCCTCGCCGATCGCATCGAGCGACTCCTGCACCGCCGCGTCGATGAAGCCGCAGGTGTTGACGATGACGAGGTCCGCCCCGTCGTAGGTCTTCGACGTCTCGTAGCCCTCGGCGCGCAGCCGCGTCAGGATCTGTTCCGAGTCGACCAGCGCCTTCGGACAACCCAATGAAACGAAGCCGACTCTCGGAGCGGCCAACGGCCGTTCCAGGAGCCGTCCCCGCGAAAGCGAGGACCCCGTGTCGTCAGCGGTCGACGCAGTGACGACGACCAGATCCTCGACCGTCACTTCTTTCCCTTGTCGATCGGCGTCGACTGGATCGCCGCGCCGTTCGTGGCCGGAGTCGGGAACGAAAAGGCATTGCCGAACATCGACCGCGTCTGGTTCTGCATCTGCTCCTGCATCTGCATGAACATGTTCTTGCTCTGTTCCATGTAGCTGCCCATCATCGACTGCATCATCGGAGCCTGGCCCTGCAGGAACTGCGTCCAGAGCTCGGGGCCGAAGCCCTTGCCGTCGTACATCCGGGTCGGGTCGCCGAGCTGCTCCTTCATCTTCTGCTGGATGTCGATGAAGGCCTGGATGTTCTTCTCGAGATAGGTGCCCATCATCCCCTGCATCGCATGACCGTAGAACCGGATCATGTGCGTGAGCATCGGGGACGTGAACATCGGGATGCCGCCCGCCTCTTCCTCGAGGATGATCTGCAGCAGGATCGATCGCGTCAGGTCCTCCTGCGACTTCGCGTCGAGCACCTGGAAGTCTTCCTGCTCGAGGACCAGCTGCTTGACGTCGGCAAGCGTGATGTACGTGCTGGTCTCGGTGTCGTACAGACGCCGGTTCGGATACTTCTTGATCAACCGCGTCGTCTTCGCCATGGGATTTCTCCTGATGGCCGAAAGCCGATGCGCTGCGACGCTTTTCTTTTCGGATCCCGGCGCCGTCCCGGGGTCCATGGCCCCGCGACAGAATTTGAGTGCGCGGGATTCTACACGACGGGATACCGGGGCTTCTACCCGCTCGACGAGAGCCGGGTCGGAACGTCCGGATCGGCGAGGCCGATCCATCCCTGGTCCGCGCAGCGGACCACGTCGCCGAAGACGAGGACCGCCGGACTGCCGATGCCCGCCGCGCCCGCCGCCGCGGGGAGCGCGGCGAGCGTCGTCACGACGTGGCGCTGGTGCTCGGTCCACGCCGACTGCACCACCGCGGCCGGCAGGTCGGGCCGCGCGCCGCCGGCGATCAACGCGTCGACGATCGCCCGGCAGCGCCCGACGCCCATGTACACGACGAGCGTCAGGCCGGTCGCCGCGAGCGCCTTCCAGTCGACGTCGGGCAGGTTGCCTTCCTCTGCATCCGCCCGCCGCCGGTGGCCGGTGACGAAGATCACGCCCTGGCTCCAGTCGCGGTGCGTCACCGGGATGCCGATCGCCGCCGGTCCCGCGATGCCGCTCGAGATGCCGGGGACGACCCGGACGTCGATGCCGCGCGCGACGAGATGCGCGCGCTCCTCGCCGCCGCGCCCGAAGACGTACGGGTCGCCGCCCTTCAGGCGCACCACGTGCAGACCCTTCGCGGCCTCCACCTCCATCAGCCGTTCGATGAAGGCCTGCGGCGTCGATGGCCGGCGGCCGGGGTCCGCGGGCGCGTCGGGGCGGCAGTACGGTCCGCGTTTGCCGACGTGAACGATGCGTGCGGACGGCGACGCGTGTGCGAGCACCGCGGGGTCGACGAGGTCGTCGACCAGGATCACGTCGGCCGACGCGATCGCCTTCACGGCCGCGATCGTCAGCAGGTCCGGGTCCCCGGGCCCGGCGCCGACCAGCGTGACCCGTCCGCTCGTCGTCGTGGCGATGCCCTTCATGCCACCGCCTGATGTCCGGCGACCGGCTGCGCGATCGCCGCGCGGGTCGCGACGATCGCCTCGCATTGCGCCGCGATCGCCTCCGGCACCGGGCGCTCGCCCGACAGCACCGCCTGGATCCACAGCGCCGTCGACGCCGCGTCGCGCGACTCGGGCAGGATCGGCAGCGTGCGCACGACGCCGGTCTCGCCGGCAACCACCGGCACGACGGTGCCGTTCAGGAAGCGCTCGATCGTCGCCGGGCGACGCGCGTTCGCGACCGGCTCGCCTTCGGTCCCGCGCATCAGCAGCACGGCGCCCGTTCGCACGAAGCGCGTGAAGTAGTCGGACAACGTCGCGTGGTATTCGGGATGGGTGTAGCTCGCGAGGCGCACCGCGGGTCCGTCGAACGGCTGAAGCAACTTGACCAGCGTATGCGCGGGGCTGCGCACGCCGAGCAGGCGACGGAGCGCGAGCACGCGTGCGAGCGGTGCGTTGAGGTCGGTGATCGACATGAAGGCCGGCTCGCCGCGTGCGACCTGCGCCGCGACGTCGTCGACCGTCCGGCAGATCGGCAGACCCATCGTCTCGAAGATGTCGGCGGTGGTCACGCGCGGCGGCGGCGCGGTCGCGAAGCCCGGCGCGTCGAACGCGTGCGCAGACCGGAGCGACGCGCGATCGGCGTCCGACGCCGGCGTCGCGACCTTGCCGTGCACGAGCACCGGGATGCCTTCCCGCGCGAGCAGGCAGGCCAGCAGCGGCGTCAGGTTCGCCATGTTGCGGGCGCCGTTGTAGGTCGGGACGACCACCGGGACCGACGGCTCGCCGTCGGCCGCGACCGGCACCGGCAGCCGCATCCCGTGCGCATCGGTCGAATCGAGAAAGCCGGCGAGCTCGTCGACCGACTCGCCCTTGATGCGCATCGCGAGCAGGATCGCGCCGACCTCGAGGTCGGCGATGCGGTTCTCGAGCAGCGCGGTCCAGACCAGGTGCGCGTCGTCGCGCGACAACGCACGGGCGTTGTCGCGGCCGCGGCCGATCTCCTTGATGTATTGCGCGCAGTCCAACGCGGCCGAAGTCATACGCATCCTGCTTCCTCGCGGACCGCCAACTGGCGAGTGCGCGGTTACGACGGTGTCGGGACGGACCGGCGTGGGGCGAGGCAGCGCCGTCCGAGCCGCCTGCGGCGCACGATGGGAAGCGAGCCTCCCGACGGCGCGTCGACCACCATGCAGTAACCGTGCCACCGTGCGTGCCACCGTGGAAGCCCGCGCCGATCAGCTCGTCTCGTCCGAAGATGCGCTTCTCGTGCACGTCCCGGCGGGGATTCGAGTGCCATTTTTACCGCGCACCCCACCGTTGTTCCGCCTCGGGCGACCTGCCGCGCGTCCTCTCGGTGACGCGCGTGATCGGCGCCTTCGACGATGCGGTGCTCGTCGTGCTGTTCATCGGATTCGTCTTCACTCGGAAAGATTCACCGTTTGGTCCTGCGGGACGCGCCGCACGCCGACCGCGGTGTCGATGATCTTCGGCCCGGTCGAGCAGAGGAAGGTCGCCCGGATCGCCGCCGGATTGGCCGCCTTGGACATCCGCAGGCCGGGCGGCAGCCGCGCGAGCGGCGACACGGGACGCAGCAGGCTGATCGGCGACGACATGCGGTCGATGAACGCGAAGCGGCCGGTCACGAAGCCGAGCGGGATGCCGACCGGCGCGGCGCGGCCGAGCCATGCCGGCGCGTCCGAGCGACGACAGCACGTTTCAGGCGATGCCCTGGTCGTTCGGCCGGTTCCGAACCGGTCGCTGGATTCGTGCAATCGGCGTGCCACGCCGCCTCACAGGCGACCCGAGCGACGAGTGGCTTCGCGACCACCCGGGCGGTGGGCACGTGGTGCGTGCACCGCCCTCCGGTCGTGCGGCGCGCCAGCCGGCGATGCATCGATCTTATACTCGCGGCCCCTCTCCCACCTCCCCCTTGCATGCTGGTTCTCGGCATCGAAACCTCGTGCGACGAGACCGGCGTCGCGCTGTACGACAGCGCCGTGCCCGACCCCGCGCGCGCCCTGCTGTCGCATCGCCTGCATACCCAGGCGGCGATGCACGAGGCGTACGGCGGCGTCGTGCCGGAGCTCGCGTCGCGCGACCACGTCCGTCGTCTGCTGCCGCTGCTCGAAGGCGCGCTCGCCGATGCCGGCCGCGCGCGCGCGGACATCGACGCGATCGCGGTCACCGAGGGGCCGGGTCTCGTCGGGGCGCTGCTGGTCGGGGCCGCGTTCGCGCACGCGCTCGCGTTCGCGCTGAAGGTGCCGGTGGTCGGCATCCATCACCTCGAAGGCCACCTGCTCTCGCCGTTGATGAGCGCCGATCCGCCGGACTTCCCGTTCGTCGCGCTGCTCGTCTCGGGCGGCCACACGCAGCTGATGCACGTGACCGGCGTCGGCCGCTACGCGATGCTGGGCGAGACCGTCGACGACGCGGCGGGCGAGGCGTTCGACAAGACCGCGAAGCTGCTCGGCCTCCCCTACCCCGGCGGCCCGTCGCTCGCGCGTCTCGCGGAGCGCGGCGACCCGGCCGCCTTCGCGCTGCCGCGTCCGATGCTCCACTCGGGCGACCTCGACTTCAGCTTCTCGGGCCTCAAGACCGCGGTCGCGACCGCCGCCCGGAAGGTCGGCATCGACGCATCGGCCGACGGCGACCGGGCGAAGGCCGACCTCGCGGCCTCGTTCCAGCGCGCGGCGGTCGACCTGCTCGTCGCGAAGTCGATCGCGGCGCTGAAGCGGACCGGCAGCCAGCGGCTGGTCGTCGCCGGCGGCGTCGGCGCGAACCGGCTGCTGCGGACCGAGCTCGCGGC
>CAXTDA010000166.1:0-8037 GCA_964242935.1 uncultured Burkholderiaceae bacterium
CCCCCGCGGCGGGTCGGGCCTGCGCGGCGCCCGCGGCGCTCGGGCGCCTGACCGATGCGTTGCCGCGGACGCGCACGGCGCTCGCCGCCGGTCGTCCGCTCAAGATCGTCACGCTCGGCTCGTCGTCGACCGCCGGCGCCGGCGCCAGCGCCGCGCGCTTCAGCTACCCGTCGCGACTCGCGGTCGAACTCGCGCAGCGCAACCCCGCCGCGATGATCGAGATCGTCAACCGCGGCATCAACGGGGAGGACGCGTGGGAGAACATGAAGCGCCTCGAGTCGGACGTGATCGACGCGAAGCCCGATCTCGTGATCTGGCAGATGGGGACCAATGCGGTCCTCCGTGACCTCGACTACGACGACTTCGACCGCACCGTCCAGAGCGGCATCGACCGCATGCGGGCGGTCGGCATCGAGATCCTGCTGATGGACCTGCAATACGCGCCGCGCGTGACCGAGGTGCCTGACCATCGCCGCATGCTCGACGAGTTCGATGCGATCGGCGCCCGCAACCGCATCCCGGTCTTCCACCGCTATGCGGTCATGAAGTTCTGGGCCGATGCGATGCAGGCCGACTACGTCGGGATGCTGTCGTCGGACGGGCTGCATCTGAACGACACGAGCTACGGATGCCTCGCCGAACGCCTCGCCGATGCGATCGTCGGCGATGCGCCGGCGACGACGGCCGGGACGACCATGACGACGACGACGCGGGCGACGATCGTGACCGATCGCCGATCCGCGGCACCGGCCGGCGGCAGCACCCGCTAACATCGCGGTCCGCACCGAGGACCACCCGATGAGCAAAGGCAAGCGAGCGATCACGATCGACGATCTGTGGTCGATGAAGCGGTTCGGTCCGGCAACGCTGTCGCCGGACGGGCGCTGGGCGTGCGCGGCCGTGACGTCGTTCTCGATGGACGGCAACGACAGCAGCGCGCAGCTGTGGGTCTTCTCCACCGACGGCAAGACCCAGCGCCAGCTGACGCGCGGGACGAAGGACGGCGATCCGCAATGGTCGCCCGACGGCCGCTGGATCGCGTTCACGTCGCGGCGCCCGAAGTCCGACGGCGCCGCGCTCGAGGACGAGGCGCAGCTTCACCTGATCTCGCCGGAAGGCGGCGAAGCGCAGCGGATCAGCGACCATGCGACCGGCGTCTCCGCGTTGCGGTGGTTCCCCGACAGCACGCAGATCGCGTTCGTCTCGTGGGTGTGGCCCGCGATCAGCGGCGTGAAGGCGCAGGCGAAGCGGATGAAAGCCGAGCGCGACGACAAGGTCAAGGCGTACGCGGTCGAACACAATCACTACCGTTACTGGGATCGCTGGCTGCAGCGCGGGCGCGTCCCGCACCTGTACGTCGCGACGCTGCCGATCGATGCGCTGAAGACCGGCGGTCCGGGTGTCGCCGCGGTGCGCGACCTGTTCGACGGCACCGCGTTCCAGCTGCCGCCGCAGGATCCCGACGCCTCCCTGTACGACATCAGCCCCGACGGGAAGGAGATCGCGTTCACGCACGACTTCGACCCGGACCCGCGCGCGCTCTCGTTCACCGACATCGTGCTGATGGACGTGAAGAAGGGCCGCTGGGTCGCGCCGACCCGCGACGACGGCCGCGCGAACGAGCATCCGCGCTATTCGCCCGACGGGCGGTGGATCGCGACGTCGTCGACGAACCTGCAGAAGGCGCACAACGAGGAGGCGCGCGTCGCGCTGATCCGTCGCAGCGACCACGCGGTCGTCCCGTTGACGTTCGACTGGGATCGCGGCGTCCACGGACCGGCGCACTGGACCACCGACGGGCGTCTGCTGCTGCTCGCCGAGGACGAGATCGCGCAACCGATCTGGTCGGTCGATGTCCCCGACGCGACCGCCGCGACGATCGAATCGGCTGCGCCGCGCGAACTGCTGCGCGGTCCTCGCCACGGCGGCGTCGCAGGCGACCTGTCGATCAGTCGCGACGGCACGACGCTGGTCTATTCGCGGTCGTCGCAGACGCATCCGCCGACGCTCTTCGCGTGCGGCGTCGACGGCAGCGACGAGCGCGCGATCGAGCGCCTCAACGCGCCGATCGTCGAGCGCCTCGCGTTCGCGGACGCGCACTCGGTCACGGTCGCCGGGTTCGACGGCGAGCCGGTGCAGATGTGGGTCGTGACGCCACCCGGCTTCGAGCTCGACGCCGCGTCGGGCAAGCCCGCGAAGAAGTCGGCGAAGGAATCGTCGAAGGGCCCGTCGAAGGGTTCGTCGACGCAGTGGCCGCTGATGCACACGATCCACGGCGGACCGCACACCTGCGCGAACGACGCGTGGCACTGGCGCTGGAACATGCAGCTCTTCGCCGCGCAGGGCTACGTCGTCGCGTCGGTCAACTATCACGGGTCGACCGGCTGGGGCCAGGACTTCATCGGTTCGATCGACGGCGACTGGGGCCGCCGCGAGCTGGCCGATGTCGAGGCCGGCACCGAGTTCCTGCTGCGGACCGGGCGCATCGATCCGGCACGCGTCGTCGCGACCGGCGGCAGCTACGGCGGCTACATGGTCGCGCTGATGAACGGCCGCGCGACCCGCGGGCGCTATGCGGCCTACGTCTGTCACGCCGGCTGCTACGACTGGGTGTCGATGATGGGTTCGGACGGCTACTTCTGGTTCGGCCACGAGCTCGGCAGCTTCCCGTGGGAGGACGAGCCGCGCGTGCTCGCGCAGTCGCCGCATCACTACGCGGCCGCGTTCGAGACGCCGACGCTGGTGATCCACGGCGAGCTCGACTATCGCGTGCCGTACTACCAGGGACTGGCCTACTACAACACGCTGCGCGTGAAGAAGGTGCCGTCGCGGCTGCTCTGTTTCCCCGACGAGAACCACTGGATCCTGAAGCCGCAGAATTCGAAGCTCTGGTATCGCGAGTTCTTCGAGTGGATCGATCGGCATGCCGGGGCGGCGAGGAAGAAGGCCAGGGCGACGGCGTCGAAGACCGGCGATCGCGACACGTGAGTCGGTCGGTGTCGACGCTTCGTCGCGCACAGGGGCGCCTCGTCACGCCGTCGTGTCGCCGATCGCACGACCGCCGCGTCGCGGCGCGCTGCGGCACGCTCGCCGTTCCCGTCCCCTGGAGCAAGTCAGCATGCTGACCGTCGAACACCTCGCCAAGTCGTACGGCGCCAAGCAGGCCGTCGTCGACGTCTCGTTGACCGTGGGCCGCGGCGAAGTCGTCGGGCTCCTCGGACCCAACGGCGCCGGCAAGTCCACGACCGTCGCGATGATCTGCGGCCTCACGGTGCCGGATGCCGGCACCGTCCGCATCGACGGCGACGCGATCACGGCCGACGACAGCCCGGTCAAGCGGCGCATCGGGCTCGTTCCGCAGGACATCTCGCTCTTCGAGGACTACGGCGCACGCGGCAACCTCGAGCTGTTCGGCGCGCTGTACGGGCTGAAGGGCGCCGACCTGAAGCGGCGCGTCGACGCCGCGCTCGAGCTCGTCGGTCTCGCCGACCGCGCCGCCGACAAGCCGTCGAGCTATTCGGGCGGCATGAAGCGGCGCCTCAACATCGCGGCCGCGCTCGTCCACGACCCCGACCTGCTGGTGCTCGACGAGCCGACGGTCGGCGTCGACCCGCAGAGCCGGAACGCGATCTTCGACAACCTCGAGGCGCTGGCCGCGAACGGCAAGGCGATCGTCTATACGACGCACTACCTCGAAGAAGCCGAGCGGCTCGCCGACCGCATCGTCATCGTCGACCACGGCCGGGTCGTCGCGTCGGACACCCCGGCGGTGCTCAAGCGCTCGCTCGGCAATCGCGGCGTCGTCACGCTCGAGGTCGGCGGCGCGGTCGACGTCGCCGCGTTGCTGCAGGAGCCGGGCATCGCGCGCGCCGAGCAGGTCGGCGAGTCGCTGACGCTGTCGATCGCCGACCTCGGCGCCAGCCTGCCGCACGTGCTGACGTGGCTCGCGGCCCGCGGTCATCCGATCCGCCGCATCGCGAGCGCCGAGGCCAACCTCGAGGACGTCTTCCTGTCGCTGACCGGCCGGCAACTGCGGGACTGACCATGAACGCGCTGACCGCCCTCGTCCGGAAGGACCTCGTCCTCTATTTCTCGAACCGGCGCGCGCTGCTGATCACGCTCGCCGCGCCGATCGCAATCGCCGCCTTCTTCGGCTCGCTGTTCGGCAACTCGAAGGACACCGCCCGGTCGCGCGTGCCGATCGCGATCGTCGACCTCGACCAGACACCGATGTCGAAGCACATCGTGGCCGCGATGTCGGCCGACGCGGCCTTCGAGGTGCAGCCGCTGGCCGCCGACGCGGCCGCGGACGCGGTGGCGCGCGGCAAGCTGCGCGCCGTCGTCACGCTGCCCGCGCACTTCGCCGAGCAGGCGCCCCGCGCGCTCTTCAGCCGGCGCGAGAAGCCGGTGATCGACGTGCGCTACGACCCGTCGCAGGCGGTGACGCTGCAGCTGATCCAGGGCCTGCTGACCCAGCACGTGATCGAGGGCGTCACGCAGGACGCCTTCTCGGCGGGCGGCGGCGCCGGCATCACTGCGGACGCCCGCGACGACGTCGCGCACAGCAAGTCGCTGTCGGAGGCGTCGCGGAAGGACTTCCTCGCGCTGTTCGATTCGATCGACCGCGTGCGCGCCGCGCCGGCGACCGGCGCCGGGAACAACGACGCCGCGAACGCCGGCCCGGCGTTCCAGATGCCGTTCACGGTCCACCCGACCGAGGCGCGTTCGAGCAGCAACGCGGACTACAACAGCCACTCGCATTCGTTCGCGGGAATGGGCGTGCAGTTCATCCTCTTCATGGGCATCGACCTCGGCATCAAGCTGCTGACGATGCGCCGGATGGGACTGTGGCAGCGGCTCCGCGCGGCGCCGTTGTCGCGGGCGTTCCTGCTCGGCAGCCAGCTCGCGAGCGGCGCGCTGATCGCGATGCTGCTGTTCACGCTGATCTTCGCGGCCGGCATGTTGCTCTTCGGCGTCCGCGTCGAAGGCAGCGCCCTCGGCTTCGTCGGGCTGATCGTCGCGTTCGCGCTGATGACCGCGGCGTTCGGCCTCTTCATCGCCGCGATCGGCCGCACGCCGGAGGCGACGCGCGGCCTGGCGATCTTCGCGACGCTGGTGATGGTGATGCTGGGCGGCGCCTGGATCCCGTCGTTCATCTTCCCGCCGTGGCTGCAGACCGTCTCGCTCGCGATCCCCACGCGCTGGGCGGTCGACGGCTTCGACGCGGTGACGTGGCGCGGCCTCGGCTTCGACGCGGCCGTCGGACCGATCGTCGTGCTGATCGGGTTCACCGTGCTGTTCGCCGGCATTGCGGCGTGGCGCTTCGACTGGAACGAGCGCGGATGACCGTGGCGGGATATAGGCGGGATGGGGCATCGTCCTACCCCGCGGAAATCCCGACCGCCTACAGGTCGACCGATGCCCGGACCGGGATAATCCGCACTCTTCGCCAGCGCGGCCGCACGGCGATCGGTCGATGGACCCGGTGCCGCGCAGGTCAACCGAGGCGCTGTTCGCTGTTCGAGCTTCGTCGACGCCATGAAGCCGACTCCATGAAGACTTCCGCCCTGAGCGACCGCACCGGTCTTCGATCCGATCGTCGCGTCGTCGGCATCGCATCGCGTAAGCTCCAGCCCGACGGCGTGCGGGTGCTGGTGCAGGCTACCGGCGACGACGCCCGCGATCGAGCGGCGTTCCGCGACGGGCTGCTGGCCCACCCGGCGGTCAGCTCGCCGAAGTTCTTCTACGACCCCCAGGGCGCGGCGCTGTTCGCGGCGATCTGCGAGCTCGACGAGTACTACCCGACGCGGGTCGAGGCGCGCATCTTCGACGTCCATCGCGACGCGATCGCCGCGGCACTGCCGTCGCGGTCGCAATGGATCGATCTCGGATGCGGTGACGGATTGAAGTCACGCGCATGGCTCGCCCCGGCCCGCGTCGCACGCTATGTCGGCGTCGACATCGCCGAACCGTGGCTGCGGAGCGCGCTCGAGGCACTGGTCGCGACGCTGGCGCGGGCCGAGACGGCGCAGCCGGTCGAGGTGATGGGCGTGGTCGCGGACTTCACGCGACCGTTCGACCTCCACGACGTGATCGCGGAGCGCCCCGACCAGCCGCCGGTGTTCTTCTATCCCGGTTCGTCGATCGGCAACTTCGACCACAACGACGCGCGCGCCTTCCTCGCGTCGGTGCGCGACCACATCGAGCGGCATCCTGCCGCGGTCGACGGCCGGCTGCTGATCGGCATCGACCTCGTCAAGGACCGGAGCACGCTGAAGGCCGCGTACGACGACGCGATCGGCGTCACGGCCGCGTTCAACCGCAACGTGCTCCGGGTCGCGAACCGGCTGCTCGACGCCGATTTCGATCCGGCCGCCTTCACGCATCGCGCGATCTACGACGAGACGTTCGGCCGCATCGAGATGCAGCTCGTGTCGAGCCGCCGGCAGACGGTGCGGATCGGCGACGACGAGCGCCTCTTCGACGACGGCGAGCCGATCGCGACCGAGTATTCGCACAAGTACACGGTCGAGGGCTTCACCGCGCTGCTGCAGTCGGCCCGCTTCGCCGGCGAACGCCTGCGATGCTGGTCGGACGAGCAGGACCGCTTCGGCGTGTTCGTCGCGGAGCCCGTGTGAGCTCCGTCCCGGCGCCGCGAAGCGGCCGCCAGGCGTCGCTGCGCTCGCGATACCGATGCGTGCGCGCGATCACGGTCGCGATGGCCGACGGGCTGTCGGCCGAAGACTGCATGATCCAGTCGATGCCCGATGCGAGCCCGGTCAAGTGGCACCTCGCACACCTGACCTGGTTCTTCGAGACGTTCGTGCTGGAACCGGCGATCGGACCTCGCTACGCGCCGTTCGACCCGTCGTTCCGCACGCTCTTCAACTCGTATTACGTCGGGATCGGCGACCGGCATCCGCGCACCGAACGCGGCCTGATCTCGCGCCCCTCGCTCGAGACCGTGTACGCCTACCGGCAGGCGATCGACGAGCGCGTCGACCTGTTGCTGCGGTCGACCGACCTGTCGGACGCGCTGCTCGACGTGGTCGAGCTCGGGCTCCATCACGAACAGCAGCATCAGGAACTGATCCTGACCGACCTGAAGCATCACCTGTGGAAGAACCCGGCGCGGCCGGCGTATCGCGCGTCGCCGCCGTCGTCCGCTGACGGACCGCTGCGCGAGACGACGTTCGTGGAACGACCCGAAGGCATCGCGCTGATCGGCGCCGGCGCCGACGGCTTCGCGTTCGACAACGAGCGGCCGCGCCATCGCGTCTGGCTGGCCCCGTACGCGGTCGCGTCGCGACCCGTGACCTGCGGCGAGTACCTGCGCTTCATCGTGGCCGGCGGCTATGCGCAGCCCGAATGGTGGTTGTCGGACGGCTGGGACACGCGGTCGCGCGAAGGGTGGGAGGCGCCGCTCTATTGGGAGTCGTCGGGTGACGGCTGGACCGTCTTCACGCTGAACGGTCCGCGGCCGCTCGCGCCCGACGAGCCGGTGGCGCACGTCTCGTACTACGAGGCGGACGCGTACGCGCGCTGGGCCGGCGCCCGGCTGCCGACCGAGGCCGAATGGGAATGCGTCGCCGAGACGCTGGGTGCGGTCCCGGACGACGCGCATCTGTACGACGGGGTCCACGTCCATCCGCGTCCGGGCGGCGGGATGTACGGGGACGTCTGGCAGTGGACGCAGAGCGCCTACCTGCCGTATCCCGGCTTCGCGACGGCACCCGGCGCGGTCGGCGAGTACAACGGCAAGTTCATGATCAACCAGATGGTGTTGCGCGGCGGGTCCTGCGCGACGCCGGCCGGTCACGTGCGGCCGAGCTACCGCAACTTCTTCCCGCCGCAGACGCGCTGGCAGTTCTCGGGAATCCGCCTCGCGCGCGACCTCTGAGCGCGATCACTCGACCGGCACCGCCCGATAGCGCTGGACCTCGGACGGCGCGACGGCGGGCGCCGCATTGCCCCAGCTGGCGCGGACGTAGGTCAGCACCGCCGCGACGTCCTCGTCGGCGAGCTTCTGCGCGAACG
>CAXTDA010000167.1:0-8012 GCA_964242935.1 uncultured Burkholderiaceae bacterium
GCGCGAAGCAGTAGATGCAGCCGTGCTCGCAGCCGCGGTACGGATTGAGCGAGATCCGGAACGGGATGTCGGGCGATGCGTTCCGCGACAGGATCGACTTCGCGTGTTCCTCGGTCACCGTGGTCTTCAACGGCGCCCCGCTTTCGATGACGTCTGCTGCTTCGCCGTCCCACCCGTCGTCGAAGCGTTCGCGGAAGTCGACTTCGTATCGACCGCGGACGTTCGAGATCGCACCGCGGCCCTTGGTCGCTTCGGGCGCGAACGTCAGCGGCCGCTCGATCGCTTCGTACGCTTCCGTACGCGGGGCGTCGTGCGCGTCCGCCCGGTCGACCGTCAGGTCGCTAGCGCGCTGGTCTGCACGAGCTGGCATCCACCGACCTTCCACGTCTTGTCCGGCTGCCGCTTCATCGTGAACAGCGCGCGCCAGACGCGGCCCTCGCTGTCGACGAGCTGCACGACCTGGACCCACCGCCCCGCGACCGAATCGAGTGCGATGAACTGCACGCTGCCGGCGCGATAGACCGGGTCGTAGTTCTTCCGCACCATCTGCATGAAGTTGTCGGGCGACCCGAACAGGCGGCGGATGTCGGGCGATGCGTAGCCGAACGCGCCGTCCGCGTCGTCGCGTCCGAACGCGTCGAGCTGCCGCCGGATGGTCTGCTCGATGCCGCGGCGGTCGGCTGCCGTCAGCTTCTCCGCGGCGCCGGCCGGATCGACGGGGCCGGCCAGCGTCCCGCAGAGCGCGACGAGGCCGATGAGAAGCCGGCGCCGCCGGTCGCCGCGCGCGGCGAAGAAGCCGAAAACCGGTGAGCGCGTCGGCGCGAGTTGAATAGTGAACATTCGTTCAGTCTACCGTCGGATCGTCGTCAAAGGAAGTCGCGCGTCGTGCGGGTCGCGCATGACGGGATAATGCGCACTGTCCTTCGAGAGCACCATGGCCCGATTCCGGAAAACCACCCTGCACGTCGTCAGCGCCGTCCTCATCCTGCTCGGACTCTATGCGCTCGGCGGCCTCGGCTACGCGGCGTGGGTACGGAACGGCGACTCGATGGTGTTCTGGGCGATCGTCGCGGCCGGCGGATTCGGCGCCGCCATCGCGAATCAGGCCGTCCAGAACAGGAAGAGGAGGCGCGCGCCGTAGCGCGGCCTCCTCTTCGTTCGTCCCGCCGTGATCGTCAGGCGGCTTCGCGGACCGCCTTCTTGCGCTCGTGTTCCTTCAGGTGGCGCTTTCTGAGGCGAATGCTCTGCGGCGTGATCTCGACGAGCTCGTCGTCGGCGATGAACTCGACCGCGTACTCGAGCGACATCTGGATCGGCGGCACGAGGCGCACCGCTTCGTCGGTCCCCGACGCGCGCACGTTGGTCAGCTGCTTCCCCTTGATCGGGTTGACGACCAGATCGTTGTCGCGCGAGTGGATGCCGATGATCATCCCTTCGTACACCGGGTCGCCGGGCACCGCGAACATGCGGCCGCGATCCTGCAGTTTCCACAACGCGTAGGCCACGGCCTCGCCGTCCTCCTGGCTGATCAGCACGCCGTTCCGGCGCTCGGCCATCTCGCCGCCCTTGATCGGCGCGTAGTCGTCGAAGATGTGGCTCATCAACCCGCTGCCGCGCGTCAGCGTCATGAACTCCGACTGGAAGCCGATCAGCCCGCGGGCCGGCACGCGGTACTCGAGGCGCACCCGGCCCTTCGCATCCGACTGCATGTCGGTCAGGTCGCCGCGGCGGCGACCGAGCTCTTCCATCACGCCGCCCTGGTTCGCTTCCTCGACGTCGACGGTCAGCAGCTCGTACGGCTCCATCTTCACGCCGTCGACCTCCTTCAGCACGACGCGCGGACGCGAAACCGCGAGCTCGAAGCCCTCGCGACGCATGTTCTCGACCAGGATCGTCAGGTGCAGTTCGCCGCGACCCGAGACCTCGAAGATCGTCTCGTCGCCGGTGTCCTGCACGCGCAAGGCAACGTTCGCCTTGAGTTCGCGTTGCAGCCGATCCCGCAGCTGGCGGCTGGTAATGAACTTGCCCTCGCGGCCCGCGAGCGGCGACGTGTTGACGCAGAAGTTCATCGTCAGCGTCGGCTCGTCGACGCGGAGCAGCGGCAGCGCTTCGGGCGTGTCGGGCTGGCACACCGTCGAGCCGATGCCGAGCTCCTCGATGCCGTTGATCAGCACGATGTCGCCGGCCGAAGCCTCGTCGGTGATCTGGCGATCGAGGCCGTGGAACGTCAGCACCTGGTTGACGCGGGCCTTGACCGGCGTCGACCCGGGACCGTTCATCACGACGACGTCCTGCAGCGGCTTGACCCGGCCGCGGCTGATGCGGCCGATGCCGATCTTGCCGACGTAGCTCGAATAGTCGAGCGACGAGATCTGCAGCTGCAGCGGACCGTCGGAGTTGTCCTCGCGGACCGGCACGTGCTGGATGATCGCCTCGAACAGCGGGCGCATGTTGTGGCCGGCGTCGCCGCCCTCGAGATGCGCGACGGTCTCGCCCTGGTGCGGCACGGTACCGGGCTCGGCTTCCTTGCCGTGCGCCTTCGGCATGTCCTTCATGTCGAGGAACGCGTAGCCGCCGAGCGCCGACGCGTAGACGACCGGAAAGTCGAGCTGCTCCTCGGTCGCGCCGAGCTTGTCGAACAGGTCGAAGGTCGCGTTGATCACGAAGTCGGGACGCGCGCCCGGCCGGTCGATCTTGTTGACGACGACGATCGGCTTCAATCCGAGCGCGAGTGCCTTTCGCGTCACGAAGCGGGTCTGCGGCATGGGCCCTTCGACCGCGTCGACCAGCAGCAGCACGCCGTCGACCATCGACAGGACCCGCTCGACCTCGCCGCCGAAGTCCGCGTGCCCCGGCGTGTCGACGATGTTGATGTGCGTGCCGTCGAACTCGACCGCGCAGTTCTTCGCGAGGATCGTGATGCCGCGTTCCTTCTCGAGGTCGTTCGAATCCATCACCCGCTCCGCGACGTGCTGGTTCTCGCGAAAGGTGCCGGACTGGCGAAGGAGCTGGTCGACGAGCGTCGTCTTGCCGTGATCGACGTGGGCGATGATGGCGACGTTGCGGATGGATTGGTTGTCGGTGCGGCGCATGCGTGGCTCGCGAATCAGGTGGGCGGGCCGAAACGGAAGGCGCGTGGTCGACGCATTCGGTCCGCTTGGGCAACCCACGAGTATATCAGCGGTCGGTTGCAGTGCACCAACCGCCTTCGATCGCCGTTGCGCGCGTCAACGGTTCGAATGCGCGACGAGCCGCAACGGCGCCAGCCGTTCGTCGTCGCCGACGAGGCCGGTCCCGAGCAGCCGTTCCGCGCCGTCCGCCGTCCCCGATTCGCGATACACCCGCACGCGGCCCCGACCGTCGGGCCCCGGCCACGCGAGGCGCTGGCCGTCGGCGAAGCGCCGCGCGAGCTCCTCGGACAGGTCGATGCGCGGCAGGCCGGCGATCAGCGTGTCGACCGGCAGCAGCAGGGCGTCGCGCTCGTCCGGTCCGAGCGACTCGAACGCATCGAGCGGGAGGGCGCGCTCGACCGCGAGGGATCCGACCGCGAGCCGGCGGAGCGCGATCAGGTGACCGCCGCAGCCGAGCGCGTCGCCGACGTCCTCGCCGAGCGTGCGGATGTACGTGCCCTTCGAGCAGTGCACGCGGAGCGACAGCTCATCGTCGGAAAACCCCGTCACGTCGATCGCGTGGACGGTCACCGGGCGCGCCGCGCGCTCGATCGTGACCCCGCGACGCGCGTAGTCGTAGAGCGGCCGGCCGTGGTGCTTCAACGCCGAATGCATCGGCGGCACCTGGACGATCGGCCCGCGGAACCGCACGAGCACACGGTCGATCGCCGCCCGGTCCACGTCGACCGGGCGCGTCGCGACCACGGCGCCCTCGGCATCGCCGGTCGCGGTCGAGACGCCGAGGCGGATCGTCGTCGAATACGTCTTGTCGGCGTCGAGCAGGTCCGACGCGAACTTGGTCGCCTCGCCGAAGCAGAGCGGCAGCAGCCCGCTCGCGAGCGGGTCGAGCGTGCCGGTGTGGCCGGCCTTCTCGGCGCGCAACGCGCGACGCGCGCGGCCGAGCGCGGCGGTCGACCCGATGCCGCGCGGCTTGTCGATCAGCAGCACGCCGTGGACGGCACGCCAGGCGATCCGGGGCCGATCGGCTCGGCCCGCCTCGCGCGGGCGACCGTCCATCAATCCGCGGCGCGCGTCGCGTTGGCCGCGTCGATCAACTGCGACAGCTCGGCCCCGGCCTTCACCGACCGGTCGTGGACGAAGTGCAGCGTCGGCACGGTGTGGATCGCGAGCCGCTTGAACAGCAGGCTGTGCAGCCATCCCGCCTTCGCCTGCAACGCTTCGCGGGCGCCTTCGCCGTCGTCGTTCAGCGTCGTGAAGAAGACCTTCGCATGCGCGTAGTCGGGCGTCAACTCGACGTCGGTGATCGTGACCAGCAGCGCCCGTGGATCGCGGATCTCGCGCGGGATCAGCTCGGCGAGGTCGCGGGCGATCTGCGACGCGATGCGGAGGTTGCGATTGGGGATCGCCTTGGAGTGCTTGCTCGCCATGTCGGCCTCGCTCGAACAGTTCAGGAAGCGCCGCGGACGAAGCGCATCACGCGCAGGTCGCCGGGCTGGTACACGTCTTCGCCCTGCAGCGCGAAGCCGGCGGCGCGCATCGCGGCCGGCGCCGCTTCCATCGGATCATAGGTGTTGTTGCGGCGGGTCAGCAGGACGACGACGCGTTCGTCGCCGAGGCCGCCGATCGTCGTCGACAGGTCGGAGCCGACCACCGACGGCGCGCACTTCCCGGACGGGTAGCGGACCGGCAGGTCGACCGCCGGGTAGTCGGCGGGCAACCCGATCACCCGGAATTCGACGCGCTGCATGAGGGCCTCGTGCGACAGCGGCAGCACCAGCTCGTTCGGCACGACCAGGATCGGCGCGCGCGGCGCGACCTTCGCGAGACGCGCGACGACCGGCTTCCACGGCTCCTTGATGTGGTCCGCCCCCAGGAACCGCGACAGCGAGATCAGGTGAACGGCGACGAGCGCGATCGCGGCCGCCGCGCGGACCGTCCTCGCGCGGATCAGCACGACGGAAGCGGCGAGCGCCAGCGCGAGCGCCGGGGCCGCGCCGATCAGCGCGCGCGAGATCAGGATCGGCTTCACCGCGTAGCTGATCGCGATGTTGAAGACGATCGGCACCACGGCGAGCGCCGCGACCATCAGCGCGGCGCGCCAGCCGGCCCGGCGACGAAGCAGCAGCAGGCCGCCGACGATCGCGAGGGCCGCCCACCAGGTCGCCCGCAGCACGTCGAGGCCGATCAGGTTGTGGAGCTCGAATGCGACCCCTTCGAAGCTCGGCGCGGGAATCCAGAAGTCGTCCGTCACCTCGCGCGCCTGCGCGATCAGCAGCGGCCAGTCCGGCGCCCACAGCAACGCGACGACGACCCCGGCCGCGAGCACCGGCACCGCGATGTTCCGGCTGTCGCGATCGAGGAGCCACAGCGCGACGAACGCCGTGCTGACGGCGCCCAGCACGAGAACCGCCGTGTTGTTCGACCACACGACGATCAGCGCGCCGGCGACCAGCAGCGCCCAGCGCCGCCGCGTCATGCGGTCCTGCCACGCCGACGCCCGACGCTCGCCGGCCCGCACTGCCGGCACGAGGCCGAGGCAGCCGAGCGTCAGCAGCGCCGCGCCGAAACACAGCAGCGCATAAGGTCGCGCCTCGACCGAGAAGTAGACCTGGAACGGCGTCAACGCGAACAGCAACGCGGCGAAGACGCCGATGCCGAAACGGTCGGCCTCGCGACCCCGCGCCCGGTCGAGCTCGCGCCCGGCGGCATGGACCACCACGACGGTCGCGACGCCGAACAGCGTCGACAGCGCCCGCATCGCGACCGTGCCGTCGCCGACGAGCACGATCCACGGATGGAGCAGCGCGAAATACAGCGGCGGATGCGGATCGCAGGTCGGCACCAGCGTCCACAACGCGGTGAGCCGCTGGTGCGCGTCCCACCATGAATAGCCCTCGTCGAGCCACAGCGCGTCGCGGTCGATCACCGACCAGCGGACGATCGCGGCCAACGCGACGATCGCGAGCAGCAGCCACGGGACGCGGCGCGGGTGGTGCAGGACGACGGGTGGGCTCAAGGACGGCGATCGTCAGGACGGTCGACGAGGCCGCCGAGGACCGACGCGCCGGGCGCGTCGGTTGGCCGGCGTTACAGCGTGCGTGCGACTTCCTGCACCTCGAAGATCTCGAGTTGATCGCCCTCTTCGATGTCGCCGTAGTTCTTCAACGACAACCCGCACTCGAAGCCCGCCCGCACTTCCTTGACGTCGTCCTTGAAGCGCTTCAACGAATCGAGCTCGCCGGTCCACGTGACGACGTTGGCGCGCAGCAGGCGCACCATCGCGCCGCGTCGGACGATCCCTTCGGTGACCATGCAACCGGCGACTGCGCCCACCTTCGGGATCTTGAACACCGCGCGGATCTCGACCAGACCGATCTGCTCCTCGCGCTTCTCCGGCGACAGCATCCCGCCCATCGCCGCCTTGATGTCGTCGACCGCGTCGTAAATGATGTTGTAGTAGCGGATGTCGACGCCGTTGGCCTCGGCGAGCTTTCGCGCCTGCGCATCGGCGCGGACGTTGAAGCCGATCACCACGGCCTTCGACGCGACCGCGAGGTTGATGTCCGACTCGGTGATGCCGCCGACCGCCGAATGGACCATCACGACGCGCACCTCGCTCGTCGACAGCTGGTTCATCGCGTGGCCGATCGCCTCCTGCGAACCCTGCACGTCGGACTTCACGATCAGCGGCAGCGTCTGCACCGCGTTCGCGGAATCGAACATGTTCTCGAGCTTGGCCGCCTGCTGCTTCGCGAGCTTGACGTCGCGGAACTTGCCCTGGCGGAACAACGCGATCTCGCGCGCCTTCCGCTCGTCGGCGAGCACCGTCACTTCCTCGCCCGCCTGCGGCACCTCGGTCAGGCCCTGGATCTCGACCGGGATCGACGGGCCGGCGGTCTGCACCGGCTTGCCGTTCTCGTCGAGCATCGCGCGGACGCGACCGAACGACGAGCCGGCGAGCACGATGTCGCCGCGCTTCAGCGTCCCCGACTGCACGAGGATCGTCGCGACCGGGCCCTTGCCCTTGTCGAGCTTGGCTTCGATGACGAGGCCGCGCGCCGGCGCGTCGATCGGCGCCTTCAGCTCGAGCACCTCGGCCTGCAGCAGCACGTTCTCGAGCAGCTCGTCGATGCCGTCGCCGGTCTTCGCCGACACCTGCACGAACGGCGAGTCGCCACCGAACTCCTCGGGGACGACCTGCTCGGCGACCAGCTCCTGACGGACGCGCTCGGGGTTCGCACCCGGCTTGTCGATCTTGTTCATCGCGACGATCAGCGGCACGCCGGCGGCGCGCGCATGCGCGATCGCCTCCTTCGTCTGCGGCATCACGCCGTCGTCGGCGGCGACCACCAGGATCACGAGGTCGGTCGCCTTGGCGCCGCGGGCGCGCATCGCGGTGAACGCCTCGTGGCCCGGCGTGTCGAGGAACGTGATCATGCCGCGCGGCGTCTCGACGTGATACGCGCCGATGTGCTGCGTGATGCCGCCCGCCTCGCCGCTCGCGACCCGCGTCGCGCGGATCTTGTCGAGCAGCGACGTCTTGCCGTGGTCGACGTGACCCATCACGGTCACGACCGGCGCACGCGACACGCCCGGCCCGGACTCGGCGAAGCCGGTGTCGACCAGCGCCGACTCGGGGTCGTCGAGCTTCGCGGCCGTGGCCTTGTGCCCCATCTCCTCGATCACGATCATCGCGGTCTCCTGGTCGAGGACCTGGTTGATCGTGACCATCTGGCCGAGCTTCATCAGCGACTTGATGACCTCGGACGCCTTGATCGCCATCGCATGCGCGAGGTCGGCGACCGTGATCGTCTCGGGGACGCGGATGTCGCGGACGATCGGCTCCGCCGGCGCGCTGAACGACGACGCGCCGTCGTCGGC
>CAXTDA010000168.1:0-8007 GCA_964242935.1 uncultured Burkholderiaceae bacterium
TGTCGGCGATGTCGCGGCACAACCGCATCCACGACCTGCGCGCGGGGCTCCATGCACTCGACGCCGACGTCGTGTTCCTGCAGGAAGTCCAGGGACGCAACGACCTCCACGCCGGACGATTCGACAACTGGCCCGATGTCGCGCAGCACACGTTCCTCGCCGGCGACCGCTGGGCCGAGGCCGTGTACGGCAGCAACTCGGTGCGCACCGACGGCGATCACGGCAACGCGCTGCTGTCGCGCTTCTCGCTCGTCGCGCACGAGAACATCGACATCTCGGACCACCGCTTCGAATCCCGCGGGCTCCTGCACTGCGAATTCGACTTCGATGGCGTCCCGGTGCATTGCCTCTGCGCGCACCTCGGCCTGTTCGAGGAGAGCCGGATCCGCCAGGCCGACGCGATGATCGCGCGCATCCGCTCACACGTGCCCGCCGACGCGCCGCTCGTCATCGCCGGCGACTTCAACGACTGGCGGCATCGGCTCGGCCGGCGGCTCGTCGAGAACCTCGGGGTGCGCGAGGTGTTCTCGGGGCACGAGACGCGCCGCGCGGCGCTCGCACGGAAGGCGACCGGCTACGTGCAGCAGCAGCGCGTGCGGCTCCGGAAGACGCTCGGCAGCACCGACCCGAACGTCGAGGCGCAGGCCGCCGACGGCTCCGTCGAAGCGGCGGTCGGCACGGCGACGGCGAAGCGCCGGTCCGGCCGCCTCGCGTCGCCCGCGCGGACCTTCCCGGCGGCCTTTCCGCTGCTCCGCCTCGACCGCGTCTACGTCCGCGGCTTTCGCGTCGCGTCGGCGCAGGTCCTCTCGGGGCCGACCTGGCGAAAGCTTTCCGATCACGCGCCGATCCTGGCCGACCTCGTGCTGGCGTCCGGTCCCGCGGCGTGAATTTCGAAGCGGGCAACAAGGTCGAATTGTTGTGCGGCGGGTCCGAATACTTTCCGGCCCTGCTGTCCGCGATCGACGCGGCGACCGACGAGGTCTATCTCGAAACCTACATCTATCACGACGACGACACCGGCCGTCGTGTGACCGACACGCTGACGGCCGCCGCGCGGCGCGGCGTCAAGGTCCACGTCACGGTCGACGGCTTCGGCTCGGCCAACCTCGCCCCGTCGATCCGGGCGCGATTCGACGAGGCCGGCGTCCAGTTCGTCGTGTTCCGGCCCGAGAACTACTCGTGGCGAAGCGGCCTCGCGTGGTTCTCGCGGAAGCGCCTCAGGCGCCTGCACCGGAAGCTCGCGATGATCGATCGCAAGGTGGCGTTCTGCGGCGGTATCAACGTGCTCGACGATCTGAACGATCCGAACCACGGCCCGCTCGAGGCGCCGCGCTTCGACTTCGCGGCCCGCGTCGAGGGGCCGGTCGTCGGGCCGATGTCGGCGTACATGCTGAACCAGTGGCTGCGGCTCGACCTGCCGCACATCGCGGCGAACCGGAGGGAACTCGAGGAGGCGGTCGAGACCTGGTTCACGCGGCGCGAATGGGCGCAGGTCGGCCCGGACGGCGGCAACATCCGCGTCGCGTTCGTCACGCGCGACAACCTGCGGAACCGGCGCAGCATCGAGCGCGCGTACCTGGCGGCGATCAAGATGGCGCGGAAGGACGTGATCCTCTGCAATGCGTATTACTTCCCCGGCGTCCGTTTCCGGAAGGTGCTGGTCGCGGCCGCGCGCCGCGGCGTGCGCGTGCGGCTGCTGCTGCAGGGCCGCCCCGAATATCCGGTGCAGCACTACGCGAGCCAGACGTTGTATGCCGAACTGCTCGCCGCGGGGATCGTGATCCACGAATACAACAGCAGCTTCCTGCACGCGAAGGTCGGCATCGTCGACGACGGCTGGGCGACGGTCGGCTCGTCGAACATCGACCCGTTCAGCCTGCTGCTCGCGCGCGAGGCGAACCTCGTCGTTCGCGACGCCGGGTTCGCGCAGCAGCTCCGCGAGCGCGTCGAGCGGGCGATCGAGCACGAATCCGACCCGGTCCACATCGAGCGGCTGAACAAGAAGGGCTGGATCGGCCGGCTGACGAACGCGATGTCGTATGCGGTCCTGCGGTTCGCGGTCTCGCTGACCGGCATCACCGGGCACTACTGACGTGAACGACGACGCGGCGGAGACCGCGACGAGCCCGATGCGCCGCGAGCGGCAGGGCGACCTCGTCGTGCTGCGTCCCGAGGGGCTCTACTGTCCGCCCGGCGACTTCTACATCGATCCGTGGCGGCCGGTGGACCGCGCCGTCATCACGCACGCGCACGGCGATCACGCGCGGATGGGCCACGGCCACTATCTCGCCGCCGCGCCCGGCGCGGGCGTGCTGCGCACGCGGCTCGGCCCGATCGACCTGCAGCCGCTCGCGTACGGCGAGGCGATCGTGCATCACGGCGTGCGCGTCTCGCTGCATCCGGCCGGCCACGTGCTCGGCTCCGCGCAGGTCCGCCTCGAGTACGGCGGCCCCCGCGGACGACAAGTCTGGGTCGCGTCGGGCGACTACAAGTTCATGGACCGCGCCGACGGCGACATCGACCCGACCTGCCCGCCGTTCGAGCCGGTCCGCTGCGACGTCTTCATCACGGAATCGACGTTCGGGCTGCCGATCTATCGCTGGCGACCGCAGCGCGAGATCTTCGCGGGCATCGACGCCTGGTGGCGCGACAACGCGGACCACGGCCGCGCGTCGGTGCTGTTCTGCTACGCGTTCGGCAAGGCCCAGCGCGTCCTCGCGGGGATCGACGCGGCGATCGGGCCGATCTGCTGCCACGGCGCGGTCGAGCCGCTCAACCGCGCGTATCGCGAAGCCGGCGTCGCGCTGCCGCCGACCACGCTGGTCTCCGAAGTCACCGACCGGACCGCGTTCCGGCGCGGGCTCGTTCTCGCGCCGCCATCGGCCGCCGGATCGACGTGGATGCGGCGCTTCGGCGACTTCAGCGACGGCTTCGCGTCGGGCTGGATGCTGCTCCGCGGCGCGCGACGTCGGCGCGCGCTCGATCGCGGCTTCGTGTTGTCCGACCACGCCGACTGGCCGGGGCTCCATGCGGCGATCGAGGCGAGCGGCGCCGAGCGCGTGATCGTCACGCACGGCCAGGTTCCGGTGATGGTGCGATGGCTGTGCGAGAACGGCCTCGACGCCGAAGCGTTCGAGACCGAGTACGGCGACGACGCGGAGGCGGACGACGCGGCGAAGCCGGAGGCGCCGCACGACGGCGAGCATCCGGCCGTCGAAGCGGCGCCGGTGTGAGTCGCGTCGGGTCAGTCGTTCGCGGCGCGCTGGACCGCATCGACGCGCGGGACGTTCGCGGCCCGCTGGGCGTTCGTCGGCAGGTCGGGCTGGTACGCCGACACGGCGTTCCGACCGCGGTCCTTCGCGGCGTAGAGCGCCGCCTCCGCCGCGGCGAGCAGTTCGCGCGGCGTCTCGACGTCGCTCGCTTCGGCGACGCCGATGCTGACCGTCACCCGGATCGACACCGGCCGTTCACTGCCCTGCAGGTAGAACGGCGCCTCGGCGATCTGCTCGCGCAGCTGCTCGGCGATCGCGAGCGCCTCGTTCCGGTACTGCGGCACGATGACCGCGAACTCGTCGCCGCCCGAACGCGCCAGGACCTCGCTCCGCCTGAGCCGCGACGCCATCCGCCGCGCAACCTCGCGGAGGATCGAATCGCCGGCGATGTGTCCCCACTGCGCGTTGTGCCCCTTCAGGTCGTCGACATCGACGATCAGCAGCGACAGCGCCGTGCCGTAGCGGCTGCGGAACGTCCACTCCTGCACCAGCTTCCGGTCGAAGTCGCTGCGGTTGGCGACGCCGGTCAGCGTGTCGGTGGTCGCCGACTCGATCAGCCGCCCCTCGAGCGCGCGGCGGGCGGCGAACTCGATCTTGAGCAGGACCCAGAACACCAGCGACAACACGCTGACCAGCGCCAGCGCACCGACCATGATCCAAGTCGACCGCTCGTGCGCGTCGCGCTGCGTCGCGTGATAGCCGTCGAGCCGGCGGAGCTCGTCGTCGCGCATCGACCCGATCAGGCTGTCGATCTCGTCGCGCGCCCCGGCCGCCGCCGTTTCGTAGGTCTTGAGCGCGAGCGCGAACTTCCGGTTGATCAGCGGCCCGAGGCGCGACAGGCGTTCGGCCTGCGCGGGCTCGTCGCCCGCGAGCGGGCCGAGCGCGGTGAGGTTGACGCGCGCCTGGAAGCGCGCGGCATCGAAGCGGTCGATGTCGGCACGATCGCGCGCCCGCCCGCCGACGAGATCGCGCCCGGCCATGTCGCCGTCGCGGAGCGCGAGCTGCAGCTTGTCGAGCGTGGCGGTCGCCTCGACCGAGCGGATCGACCGCTTCGAGGCGTCGCCGGCCTCTTCGTTGATGCGGTGGACGACCAGCGCCATTCCGGCCAGGACGACGGCGGCGAGGATGCTGGTCAGCACGAGCCCCCGCTCGATCGCGCTCGATCGCGGGGTCATCGGCCGGAAGATCTGGCGAAGCGGCCTCGGGAGTTTGCGCATCCCGTCAAACTATCATGACGTGCCGGACGGGCGTCGACCGCAGGAATGCGCCAGGCGCCGTCCGTCGCACGGCCGCCCCGGTCGAACGACGCGGATGAAATCCTTCGCCCGGCTCTTCGCCGAACTCGATGCGTCGACCGCGACCCGCGCGAAGCAGGAGGCGCTGGTGCGCTATTTCGAAGCCGTCGGCGGCGCGGATGCGTCCGACGACTCGGAGCGCGACGCCGCGTGGGCCGTCTACTTCCTCGCCGGCGGGAAGCCGCGGCAGACGGTGCCGACGCGGGTGCTGCGCGACACCGCCCGCGACGTCGCGGCGCTGCCCGACTGGCTGTTCGAAGAGAGCTACCAGGCGGTCGGCGACCTCGCCGAGACGATCGCGCACGTGCTGCCCCCGCCGTCGCACACGTCCGATGTCGGCCTCGCCACCTGGGTCGAGGACCGCCTGCTGCAACTGAAGGGACAGCCGCCGGAGGTCGTCGCGGCCCGGCTCGTCGGATGGTGGGACGAGCTCGACACCGCCGAGCGCTTCATGTTGACGAAGCTGATCGGGGGCGCCTTCCGCGTCGGCGTGTCGAAGCTGTCGGTCGTGCGCGCGCTCGCGACGGTGTCCGGCGTCGACCCGAAGGTCGTCGCGCACCGGCTGATGGGCTACACCGACGGGCGCTCGCGGCCGAGCGCCGCGACCTACCGCGCGCTGATCGTGCCGTCGTCGGTCGAAGGCGCCGGCGACGGCGCGCCGGAACATGAGCTCCGCGGCCAGCCGTATCCGTTCTTCCTCGCGCATGCGCTGAACGAGCCGGTCGAGCGCTTCGACGCGCTTCTCGGACCGCCCGGCGACTGGCAGGTCGAGTGGAAGTACGACGGCATCCGCGGCCAGCTCGTCGCGCGCGGCGGCGAGGTCTTCGTCTGGTCGCGCGGTGAGGACCTCGTCACCGACCGCTTCCCGGAGCTGGCGGCCCTGGTCGACGTCGTCCCGCGCGGCACCGTGATCGACGGCGAGATCCTGGTGTGGCGGCCCGGCGAGGCGGCGCTCGACATCCCCGCGCCGTTCGCCGACCTGCAGACCCGCATCGGCCGGAAGACGCTGTCGAAGAAACTGCTCGCGGACACGCCGGTCGTGCTGGTCGCGTACGACCTGCTGGAAGCGGACGGCGTCGACCTGCGCACGCGGCCGCAGGCCGAGCGGCGCGAACGCCTCGAGGCGCTGGTGGTCGCGCTCGACCATCCGTCGCTCCGCATCTCGCCGGTCCTCGAGGCCGACAGCTGGGCGGCGTTTGCGACGCTCCGCGAAGAGGCACGCGAGCGGCGCGTCGAGGGCTTCATGCTGAAGCGCCGCGACGCGCGCTACGGCGTCGGCCGCACGAAGGACGTCGGCGTCTGGTGGAAGTGGAAGATCGACCCGCTGTCGGTCGACGCGGTGCTGATCTACGCGCAGCGCGGCCACGGGCGGCGCGCGTCGCTGTACACCGACTTCACGTTCGCAGTGTGGGACCGGGCGGCGGACGATGCCGGCGGCGACGCGCCCCGCGCGTTGATCCCGTTCGCGAAGGCCTACTCGGGGCTGACCGACGAGGAGATGCTGAAGGTCGACGCGATCGTCCGGCGAACCACGATCGAGAAGTTCGGCCCGGTGCGCAGCGTCCGGCCGACGCAGGTCTTCGAGCTCGGCTTCGAAGGCATCCAGCGGTCGCCGCGGCACAAGTCGGGGATCGCGACGCGCTTCCCGCGGATGCTGCGGTGGCGGACCGACAAGCCGATCGAAGAGGCCGACACGCTCGCGTCGCTCGAGGCGCTGATGGGCGGCCGGCCGAGCGCCGCGATCGCGGAACCACCGACGGTCGCCGAGGCCGACGCGATCGGTCTCGACGCGACGTCCCTCCACGATGACCGATGAACCCGCGATCTACGGCGTCGACTTCACCTGCGCACCGCGGCGCGCGAAGCCGATCACGGTCGCGCGTCTCGCGGCGACCGACACCGACCCGCGGCGACCGGTATTTGCGCTGGTCGGCGTCGAGGCGCTGGCCGACTGGCCGTCGTTCGACGCGTTCCTCGCCCGTCCCGGTCCATGGGTCGCCGGATTCGACCTGCCGTTCGGGTTGCCGCGCGCGCTCGTCGAGGCGCTCGACTGGCCGCGCGACTGGCGTGCGCTGATGGGCCACTACGCGTCGCTCGAGCGCGCGACGATCCGCAGCACGTTCGTCGACTTCTGCGCCGCGCGACCGGTCGGCGCGAAGTTCGCGCATCGCGCAGCCGACGGGCCGGCCGGGTCGAGCACGTCGATGAAGTGGGTCAATCCACCGGTCGCGTGGATGCTGCACGCCGGCGTGCCGCGCCTGATCGCCGCGGGCGTCTCGATCCCCGGCCTCGACGACGACCCGGCGACCGTCGACGCCGGCCGCGTCGCGCTCGAGGCATATCCCGGCTACCTCGCGCGGTCGGTCACGCGCGCGTCTTACAAGTCGGACACGCGAGCACTGCAGACGCCGGCGCGCCGCGACGAGCGCGCACGGATCGTCGACGCGCTCGGCACCGGCGGTCACGTCTTGTCGCTCCGTGTCGCGATCGATGGCCGCCAGCGCGAGGCGCTGATCGACGACGGCAGCGCGGACCGGCTCGACGCGGTGTTGTGCGCGGTCGAGGCAGCGTGGGCGCTCGGTCGCCATGCAGCCGGACATCCGCGCTACGGGCTCCCCGACGGCATCGATCCGCTGGAAGGCTGGATCGTCGGGATCCCGATGCCGGACGCGACCGCATGACCCGCCGACGCCGCGCCGAAGGGGACATGGAGGGACGCTGGGGCCTGCCGTCGACGCTCGCCGGCAGCGACCACCTCGGCCGGCAGCTCGACCGGAAGAAGCGCGAGGCCGCGGCGGCCGCGCGAAAGGCGGCGAAGGTCGAGGCCGACGCCGCTGTGGTGGACGCACCGGTCGTCACGCCGCCCCGCGAACGTCGCAGCGCACCGGGACCGATGCCGCCGCCGTCCGCGATCGACGACTGGCTCGCGACCCGCGGCATCGCGCCGTTCCCGTTCCAGCGCGAGGTGTGGACGCACGTGGCCGAAGGCCGTTCGGGCCTGCTGCACGCGACGACCGGTGCCGGCAAGACGTACGCGGCATGGCTCGGGGGCCTGCGCATCGAGCTCGAACGCGCCGCACGCGACGGTCTGCCGGTCAGCCGCAAGCTCCGCATCCTGTGGATCACGCCGATGCGCGCGCTCGCCGCCGACACGACGCGGGCGCTGGCCGAAGCGGCCGACGGCATCGGCCTCGACTGGGAGGTCGCGATGCGGACCGGCGACATCGACGCCGCGACCCGTGCTCGCCAGTCGAAGCAGTTGCCCGAGGCACTGGTCACGACGCCCGAGTCGCTGACGCTGCTGCTCGCGCGCGCCGATGCGCGAAAGCTGTTCGACGCGGTGACGATGATCGTCGTCGACGAGTGGCACGAGCTGATGGGCAACAAGCGCGGCGTGCAGACGCAGCTCGCGATGGCGCGCCTGTGGCGCTGGAACCCGG
>CAXTDA010000169.1:0-7970 GCA_964242935.1 uncultured Burkholderiaceae bacterium
ACCGACGCGATCCGGCTCGGTAATCGCTGCAAAGTGTTTGCCGCGGACAGACGGCAGTGCGCCTCGCAGGTCGGTCGTCGGATCACGTTGCGCGCGTCCGGTCGCCACTGCGTAGCGGAAGACCTGACTGCAATTGCCCAGCGCGGTGGGCCGTCTCGAGGGCGCCTCGTGCTTCGATGCGTCTCACGACGGAAAGCACGTCCCGAAGCGCTGAGGTCCGCCACTACATTACGGCCAATCCACGGAAAAATGTCCCGCTGGAATCGCGCGATGATCCGACCGCTGTGATTCGCAGCGAGAGTCGCGCAGTGCTTGCCGAACCACTCGCGCGCGACCACTTCGAAGCAGTTCTCCGTTTGCTCCGTCTCAGTCGCCTTGACGGCCTTTCGGTGTTCGCTGGGGTCGACTTGGTTTGCAAGCAAACGGCGCGTCGAGTCGCGCCGGTCGCGCGCTTCCTTCAATGTCACCTCGGGGTACGAGCCGAGTGCAAGAAGCTTTTCCTTACCTCCAAGCCGGTACTTGATCCACCATAGCTTGCCACCGCTCGGGGTGGACCAACAGGTACATGCCGGCGCCGTCAAATAGCTTCGTCGCCTTCAGGGCCGGTTTAGCGCTCCGAATCGCAGTGTCGATCAGCGCCATACGGGGGGATGGGGGTACGAGGAGGTCAGCCTGGCTACATACCCCCAAACGTACCCCCACCAAACCCAGGATGTCAACGGACGTCGCTGGCGCTCCGGAAACAAAAAGCCCGCGTTCTCATAGGGAGAAACGCGGGCCGGAGGACTTCTTGGGACTTCCTGAAACGCTGTGCTGGTGGAGCCGGCGGGAATCGAACCCGCGTCCGCAAATCTTCCACAGGCAGTTCTACATGCTTAGCCGGCTTATTTGGTTTTAACCCCGTGCTGGGCCAGTCGGCGGGCCTTCACGTGGCGAGTCACCTTGGTTCTAGGAGCGCTTCAAGTGACCCGAAGCGCGTCCGATCCCGTGTAAATGGCGCTGCTAATCGCGGGAGCTTTCGCCCCCTTGATCCGACCCACAGGCAGATCGATGCAGCGTCAAGCCGGTCTTACGCGGCTAGAGCGAAACGCTCGTCGTTGGCGTTTACTTGGTTTCCAGATGGATTTACGAGCTAGCTGGTGCTCGGCATGCCCTGCATCTGCTTCCTGACCCACGTCGAAACCAGGTCGGCCCCAGGGGGCGGATTGTACGCGCTCGGCCGCCGGGTTTACAGAGTCGTTGCGAATGCAATCAATCGCACTCACGTCCCGCATTGCTCGACCATGGCTCGCGCCTCGATCCGGCATCGGGCGCGATAGTCGAGCGCACAGGTGGTCCCGCCGGATGGGAGCATCCGACAGTCGAACGCCGAGGATTCGACGCTGACCCCCGCGAGTCGCTCGTAGGCATCGCGCGGCGCGCAGGTCAGGCGTGTTCGCGTCGATCTCCGCACGTCGCGTCGCATCCGTGCGGGCTTCAGTGCCGTCTGCAAAAGCGCGCTCGGATTGACGCACGTAGCCGCGAACCTCGCGGTGCGGGACTGAAGTCGGTCGTGCGTTCGACGCGAGCCGCGGCAAGCATCTCGGCAACCGCGGTTCGATAAGCGCCTTCGGGAAAGCGCACGAGGTGGTCGCGGAGGGCTGCGCAACTGCCGGCCGGCCGCGCCGCCCATGCGAGGCGTTCTTCGCGGGTCCGTCGATGGCCGATGCCCAGGCTGCCGCACGCGTCCGAGAGGCCGGTTGCGCGAGGCCGACGGTGCATACGCGTTCGCGCACGTCGAACAGGTCGGCGCCGATCATCCAAAGGATCGCAAGCAGGACGGTGCCGACGCCACCTGCCTTGAACCGTCGGCCCCATCGGATGGCCGGTCCGCGCGCAGCGGGCATCGGCCGACCATCGAGCTTTGCGCGAACGGACGCGACGAGGTCGAGAAAGAAAGGGTCGCGGGGTCGTCGCTTGTGCCAGCGGGTCAGATCGACGGCCTGGAATCTCGCCGAGGCCGAGTGGCGGCGCGACGCGATCGATCAACACCGGCACGAGCGAGCCCCGCGCATGGGCGCGACGCGCCTCGTCGCGCACATAGCCGCCGTCCGGCCCGACCGAGCCTTCGGACCAGAGCACGACCGTGCAACCGGCCGCGTCCAGTGCGGACTCGATCTGTTCGTGCCAGCTCTCGCCGGCGCGTAACGTGCGGTCCCACCAGACGACGAGGCCATGGTGCGCAGGGCCTGCGCGATGCGGGCGGCGCGTTCCTCGTTTTCGCGTTTGTAGGAGAGGAAGACTCGATGGCTCATCAGTCAATGAATCGTGTCGCGTCATCGCGACGCGATCGGTCGGCGCCGCGTCGGCTATTGCCCCATCGACATTGCGGTTTGTCGATCGCTCACGGGTTGCGGCTTCCTTTCGCGCGGGACAACGCTTCGATGCGCAAGCGTTCGTCGGCAGGGGCGATGATGCCCCTGTCCTTCATGAGGTCCCATTGGGCGGCGACACGCTGCCAGGCGTCTCTTGATTTTCGAGCAGTGCCAGCTTCCAGTAGCTGAGGGCAATGTCGCGCTGCAGGCCAGTCGAACTGGGATCGGCCTTGGCCAGACGTTGAGCAATCGCCAAGCTCTCTTCATAGCGCAGGCGTGCGTTGGGCAGGTCGCCCTGCGCGACCAGCACGTCGCCGATCTTGTTGAGGCTGACCGATACGTCGCGCTGCAGGCCGGCCGAACTGTGGTCGGCCTTGGCCAGACGTTGATCGATTGCCAAGCTCTCTTCGTAGCGCAGGCGTGCGTTGGGCAGGTCACCCTGGGCGACCTGCACGTTGCCGAGGTCCGTCAGCGCGACGCTTTTCTCGCGGTCCCCGGTTGCCTCGACACGCGACTGATCCAGCGCCGCCTTCGCCCGCTCGAGATTCCCGAGATCGACGGCGAGTCGTCCTCTCTCGATATGCATTTCAAGTCATGCGGATCGAGCGCAGCCGCGCGGTCCCAGATCGACAGGACCTCCTCGGTCGTCGCTTCGCCGTTGTTGCGCATGATGCCGCGCAACCGGGCCAGCTCGCGCATCTCGGCACCGGCCGCAGCGCCGGCCGCGGCCATGCGGGCTCTGACGCTGGCTTCGGTCAGGTCCTGCAGCACCGGCCATGCGCCGACCCGGTCGCCGTCGGCGAAGCGTTGCAGGGCCGCGAGCTTTTCGGGCGTGGCGCTGGTCGCGAGCACCTTCGCTTCGGAACGATAGGCCTCGATCTCCGCCTTCGATCGCGCATCGCGCGAGGCCACGTCGGCCACCAGGCGCGCATAGTCGTCACGCGCCGACTGCAACGATCGACGGTCCTGCAGACTCGCGGTGTTTGCTTCGTCGACTCGCGTCCTCGCCTTGCGGAGCTGGGCCTCGGCATCCGCGATGAGCCGCGTCTCGCGATCGTCGGCGAGGCGACGCTCGCGGATCAGCGCGGCCTGGTACTGCGCTTCGAGACCACGGGCGACCGCGTCGCGTTCGGCGTCGATCTGGACGCTCGTCGCTGCCGATGCGGCAGCCGCGAGAGCGAAGATGGCGATGCTGCCCCATCGACCGATCGCAATCCCGCGCATCCGTCACCCTCTGCAAGAGACCAAAAAAAGCATATCGCAGGCCTCGTCGCTCGCGGAATGACGAGCGCAACCGTCCCCGCGTTCGACAGGCTTCAGCGGCCGCCCATCGCTTTCATCGCAACGCAAAGTCGACGCGATTCGGGACGCCCTGGTCGTCGATGCCGCTCGCGTTCAGCTTCGGCGTCACCAGGAACACGCGGCTCGGCGAGACCTTGCCCGTGTCCTCGATGTAATGGCGGACGACGTCGGCGCGCGCTTCGGCGAGCCAGCGCGGATCGTTGTCGTCGAGCTGGATTGACGCAATCAGCCGCGACTCCATCTGGTCGACGGGAATCGTCTTCGCGATGCCGACGACGTTCCGCGGCTTGTCGGGCAGCTTCGTGTCGTCGTAGACGCGCGCGAGGTACTTCGCGTACTCGTCCGGCCCGATCGTCGTCTCGTCGCGACCCACGCGCTCGCCCGACTTCGAGAGGTCTTTCGCCTTCAGGTCCTTCAGGCGGTCGAGCAGATGGTCGCGCTTGATCCCCTGGGGGTCGGTCGCCGGGTCGAAGCGACCGATGATGTCGAGCTTCAGCTGCGGGCGGTCGGCGAGCGCCTTCGCGAGCGTCTCGAGCTTCGCCTTGCCCTGCGGCGCGAGGTCGCTGACGCCGGGCTCGAACTGCACGTAGCCGAGCTCGTCGGCGCTGCCGCCGGCGGCGCCGATCGCCGACGCGATCAGCGAGAACGGCGAACGGAGCGCGCGCGTCAGCAGGTTGAGGATCACGCGCGCGATGACGCCGCCGACGCTGAACTCGGGATCCGACAGCGATCCGGAGATCGGCAGGTTGACGTCGATCTCGCCGCGCGAGTTCTTCAGCAGCGCCACCGCGAGCAGCACCGGCAGCTTCGTCGCGGTCGGGCTCTCGACCTTCTCGCCGAACGTCAGCTGGTCGAGGAACAGGCGGTTCTGCGCGTCGAGCCTGCCGTTCTCGATGTGGTACTTGACCGTCATCGACAGCTTGCCGCGATCGATCGCGTAGCCGGCGTACTTGACCGCGTACGGCGTCAGCCGCGTGAGCTCGATGTCCTTCGCCTCGGCCTGGATGTCGGTCCGTTCGAGCGGCGCGAACGGGTCGAGGCGGCCGGTGACGTCGAGCGCGCCGTCGCCGTCGATCCGGCCGTTCAATTTGAGGTCGGCCGGCTTCGGGTCGGCGGAGGCGATCGCCGAGACGTTGCCGGCGAGGCCGGTGAGGTTCGCGCTGTAGTTCGGCCTGATCAGGTTGTCGGTGATGCCGATCCGGCCGTTCGTGAGCTTGATCCCCGCAATGCGGATCTGCGGCTTCGGACCGGCGCTCGATGCGGCCGGCGGGGGCGCCGGGGCCGCCCGCGGCGCCGCGTCGGGCGTCGTCACCGATTGGCGCTGTCCCGGCGTCGCGACGACGTCCTGCAGGTTCAGGCGGCCGTTCGCGTTGACGATCAGGCGTGCATAGAAGTCGTCGAGCGCGACCTCGCCGAGCGTGAGCGCGAACGGTCCTGACTTCGCGGGCATCTGCAGGTCGACCTGCGGGATCGACAGCGTCTTCCAGCGCACGAACTCCTCCGACGTCGTCCGGTCGAGCGCGCGCATCCGCCCGATGCCGAGCGACCCGCGATACGCGACCGTCGGCGACGCGTCGCCCCCCTGGCCCGCGGCGACGCGGACCGTGCCCTTGCCGTCGAGGTCGGCGCTCTCGACCGTGACGTTCAGGCGTTCGCCGGCGTACGCGCCGAGCCAGCCGACCGCGACCCGGCTCGCGTCGATGGTCGCCTCGACGTTCAGCGGCGCAGCGGTCACGCGGCCCTTCACGGCAAGCCGGCCACGTCCGTCGATGCCGGTCGCGAGCTCGAACGGGATCGCCGCGGTCGTCGCGGTGCCGACGTTGTCGGCCCTGAAGTCGAACGGCTGGGCCCGCACGCGGACCGGCGTGCCGACCGACAGGTCCTCGAAGCGCAGGTCGCCGCGTTCGACCGCGAATGACTTGATCGATGCGCTGAACGCGGCAGCCGCGTCGGGCTTGACGGTGACGGCGACGCCCCGCGGCGTCGTGGCCTCCGTCGCGGCCTGTGGTGCGGCGGCGGCCGGCTTCGCGTCGACGATCGCGGCGCGCAGGTTGAGGCGTCCCTGCGCGTCGCGCCGCACGACGACGGCCGGCGCGACGAGACGGATCGCATCGGCCGTGAACGCGCGGCTCTGCAGATCGAACGCGCCGCCGTCGATCTCGATCGCGTCGGCGCCGAGCAGCGCCGCCCGATCGTCGGGCAGGCTGGTGCGCAGCCGGTCGACGCGAAGCGCGATGCGGTCGACGACGCCTGCCGGGCTCGCGCCCGACGCATCGATCGCGTAATGCGCGGCCGCGTCGATGGTGCCGTCGTCGATGCGGGCCGCGAGCAGCGACGCGAGATACGGCGTCAGCCGCGCTGGCCGGAAGCCCTTCAGCGCGATCGTGCCGGTGACCTGCCGCCGTTCGACGATCGCGCTGCCTTCCGCGTCGAGCGTGGCCTCGTCCGACTTCATCGACAGCTTGTACGTCGTCGGCGTCGCGCCGCGGAGTACGAGGCCGGTCAACCGGGCGTCGATATTCCCGACCTGCGTCGTCGTCGGCGCCTCGAGCGTCCGGTCGACGAAGCGGATCGCGCCGTCGTCGATGCCGATCTCGGCGACGCTGAACGGAGCCGGCGCGTTCGGTACGGTAGCGGACGCAGGTGGTGGGGCGGCCGCGGGCGACGCCGGGAAGCGGAACAGATCGAGCAGATCGATGCTGCCGTCGGGCCGTCGCGTCACGTCGACTCGCGGCGCCGTCAGCGCCACCCGGCGCACGACGACGTCGCCGTTGAACGGATCGAGCTTCGTCAGGTCGACGTCGACCGCCTTCGCCGCGACGACGCTGCGTCCGTCCGCATCGCCGAGGTCGAGGGCCGTCAGGCCGACCTGGCCGGCCACGCTCATCGACTGCGGCACGACCTGGCCGGCGGCGTCGGTGGTCGCCGCGCGAAACGTCAGCGAGAGCTTGGCGGCGAGCTTGCCGGACAAGACCCGGAACGCCAGCTTCGTCGGCGACAGCCCGACGTATTCGGTCAAGTCGAGTCCGCTCACGTCGAGCACGACCGCGGCCTCGCGCGTCGACGAGAACGGCTGCGCCTTGCCGGTCAGCGCGATCGCGCTGCCGTCGACGCGCGCGGCGAACTCGGGCGTGACGAAGATCGCCGCGTCGTACGGCAGGTTCGACAGGAACGGCAGCGCGACGCGGATGCCGTCGATGCGGTGCTTGCGGTCGGTGACGCGGTCGTCGATCTCGACGACGCCGTCGTCGACCTGGATGTTGTTGACCGAGAAACGGAACGGTTCAGCGCTCTTCGGTTGCCGTGCGAGCCGGTCGACGATGTCGGAGAAGCTGAAGCGCTCCGTGTCGAGCCGCGCGACCCGCAGCGTCGGTCCGACGACGCGGAGCTCGTCGAAGACGAGTGCGCGCTTGAACAGCGACGCCGACGACACGTCGGCGAACAGCGTCCGGATCTCGACCGCGAGCGACGTGCCGTCGGCTTCGTACAGCCGGAAGTCGTCGATCGACGCCGAGAGGCGGTACGGGTTCAGCTTCAGCGAGCCGATCGTCGCCTTCCGTCCGAGCTGCTCGGTGATCTGCCGTTCGGCGACCGAGCGGACGATACCCGGTGCGACGAAGAAGCCGAGAAGGCCGATCACGATCGCGACGACGACCGCCGCGATCGTCGCGTTCCGTGCGCGGCGCAGCCACACGGCGCGCTTCGGGCTCGAGAGGGTCATCCGGGTTCGTCGGGCGGATTCGATGCGAACGGAGCGGCTGGGCGAACGCCGAGTATAGAGAGGCCGCCGGGATGTCCGCCGATGCGGCCGCGTCGTTCAGAACAGCGTCAGCAGGTCCTTCGGCGTGCGGACCAGCGCGTCGGCGAGCCAGGTCTGCGGCGCGTCGCCGTAGCCCCAGCCGGCGGCGAACGTCAGCATCCCGGCCGCGCGTCCCGCGGCGATGTCGCGCAGGTCGTCGCCGACGTAGACGCATTCGTGGGGCGTGACGCCGAGCATCGTCGCCGCGTGCAGCAGCGGCGCGGGATGCGGCTTGGTGTACGGCGTCGTGTCGCCCGCGACGATCGTCGCGGCGCGATCTGCGACGCCGAGCAGGGCGGCCAGCGGCGCCGTGAAGCGCATCGCCTTGTTCGTCACGATGCCCCACGGGCGGCCGGCCGCCTCGAGCGCATCGAGTACGTCGGCCATGCCGTCGAACAGCTTCGAATGGGTCGCGAGCGCGGCCTCGTAGCGCTCGAGGAACTCGATCCGCAGCGGCTCATAGTCGAGGTCGGTCGGCGTCTTCTCGAACGCGACCTGCAGCAGCCCGCGAGCGC
>CAXTDA010000170.1:0-7963 GCA_964242935.1 uncultured Burkholderiaceae bacterium
GTGCCGCCGCGGCGCGCGTCCGACGGCGCGGCATGGGTGCCGATCGTGCTGACGTCGATCGCGCTGCTGTACGTCGCGGTCGCGCTGCTGATCCCGCTCGCTGCGGTGTTCGTCGAGGCGTTCCGGAAGGGCGTCTCCCACTACCTCGCGTCGATCGCCGAGCCCGATGCGCTGTCGGCGATCCGCCTGACGTTCACGGCGGCGGCGATCGCGGTGCCGGCGAACCTCGTCTTCGGGATCACCGCGGCGTGGGCGATCGCGAAGTTCGACTTCAAGGGCAAGGCGCTGCTGATCACGCTGATCGACCTGCCGTTCTCGGTATCGCCGGTGGTCTCGGGCCTCGTCTACGTGCTGATCTTCGGGCTGCAGGGCTGGCTCGGGCCGTGGCTGCAGGCGCACGACCTCAAGATCATTTTCGCGGTTCCAGGCATCGTGCTCGCGACCATCTTCGTGACCTTTCCGTTCGTCGCGCGCGAGCTGATCCCGCTGATGCAGGCGCAGGGACGCGAGGAGGAGGAGGCCGCCGTGGTGCTCGGTGCGTCCGGGCTGCAGACGCTGTGGCGCGTGACGCTGCCGAACGTCAAGTGGGGGCTGCTGTACGGCGTCATCCTCTGCAACGCCCGTGCGATGGGCGAGTTCGGCGCCGTGTCGGTGGTCTCGGGCCACATCCGCGGAACCACGAACACGCTGCCGCTCCACGTCGAGATCCTCTACAACGAATACAACTTTGCCGCGGCGTTCGCCTGCGCCTCGCTGCTCGCGCTCCTCGCGCTCGTGACGCTGGTCGTGAAGACGATCGTCGAGCGCCGCTATCGCGAGGCCGCGCGGTGATTGAGAGGACTGCATGAGCATCCGCATCGAGAACGTCTCCAAGCGCTTCAACGACTTCGTCGCGCTCGACCACGTCGACCTGACGATCGCCCCCGGCGAGCTGGTCGCGCTGCTCGGCCCGTCGGGCTCCGGCAAGACCACGCTGCTTCGCGTGATCGCCGGACTCGAGGTGCCCGACGAGGGCCGCATCTGGTTCGATGCCGAGGACGCGACCGAGAAGAACGTGCGCGAGCGCGCGGTCGGCTTCGTGTTCCAGCACTACGCGCTGTTCCGGCACATGACGGTGTTCGAGAACGTCGCGTTCGGCCTCCGCGTGAAGCCGAAGAAGCAGCGGCCGAGCGAAGCGGTGATCCGCGAGAAGGTCCACGGGCTCCTGAACCTCGTGCAGCTCGACTGGCTCGGCGACCGCTATCCGCACCAGCTGTCGGGCGGGCAGCGGCAGCGGATCGCGCTCGCGCGCGCGCTCGCGATCGAGCCGAAGGTCCTGCTGCTCGACGAGCCGTTCGGCGCGCTCGACGCGAAGGTGCGGAAGGATCTGCGCCGCTGGCTGCGGCGTCTGCACGACGAGATCCAGCTGACCAGCGTCTTCGTCACGCACGACCAGGAAGAGGCGCTCGAGGTGTCGGACCGCGTCGTGCTGTTCGACCACGGCCGCATCGAGCAGGTCGGCGTCCCCGACGCGGTCTACGATCATCCGGCGACGTCGTTCGTCTACGGTTTCCTCGGTCACGCGAACCAGCTGCCGAGCCGCGTCCGGCACGGCGTCGCGACGATCGGGCGGGCCGAGGTCGCGGCGCCCGAGCATGCCGATGTCGTCGACGCGACCGGCACCGCCTACATCCGGCCGCACGACCTCGACTTCGTCGCCGACCCCGCCGACGCGGCGTTCTCCGCCGTCGTCGAGCACGTCGTCAAGCTCGGCTCGACCGTGCGCCTCGAGTTGCGCGACCTCGCCGACGGCAAGCCGCTCGAGGTGGAACTGCCGCGCGACCGCTTCGACGAATCCGATGTCGCGATCGACGTCGGCGCGACGGTGCACGTCGCGGCCCGGCGCGCGCGCGTCTTCGTCGACGTCCCCGCGACGAAGGAGGAGCTCGCATGACCGGCCTGACCGCGATCCATCCCACCCTCGACGAGCTGCCCGAGACGATCCTCGACCGTGCCGCGATGCGCGGTCGGGACCGGGACGTGCCGTACGCGGGGCTGGTGACGCCGATCGAGGCGTATGCGCTGATGCTGGCCGGCGTCGCGACGCTCGTCGACGTGCGCACCCGCTTCGAGAACGAGTACGTCGGCCGCGTGCCCGGCACGCCGCTGATCGAATGGAAGGCGCTCGGCGCCGCCGCCCCGAACCCGCACTTCGTCGAAGCGCTCGACGCGCTCGACGGCAAGCACGACAACCTGCTCTTTCTTTGCCGCAGTGGAGTACGCTCGCATGCCGCGGCCGCCGCGGCGGCCGCGGCCGGGTACGGGCACGCGTTCAACATTCTCGAAGGGTTCGAGGGTGACCTCGATCCGGCAGGGCATCGCGGGGCGACCGGCTGGCGAAAGGCCGGGCTGCCGTGGGTGCAGAGCTGACGCGGGACGACCGCGCGCACCATCGACAACGGCGTGCCGCGTGAGGCATCGCCATCCGACAGGAGATCACCATGGCACTGCGACTCGGCGACATCGCCCCCGACTTCACGCAGAAGTCGACGAGCGGCGACATCCATTTCCACGACTGGCTCGGCGACAGCTGGGGCGTCCTGTTCTCTCATCCGAAGGACTTCACCCCCGTGTGCACGACCGAGCTCGGCTACACGGCGAAGTTGAAGGACGAGTTCGCGCGGCGCAACGTCAAGGTGCTCGCGGTGTCGGTCGACGACGTCGACTCGCACAACCGCTGGCTCGGCGACATCAACGAAACGCAGAACACCGACGTGCAGTTCCCGATCCTCGCCGACGTCGACCGCAAGGTCTCGGACCTGTACGACATGATCCATCCGAACGCGAACGACACGCTGACGGTCCGCTCGGTGTTCTTCATCGATCCGAAGAAGAAGGTGCGGGCGACCATCACCTACCCGGCATCGACCGGTCGCAACTTCGACGAGATCCTTCGCGTCATCGACTCGCTGCAGTTGACCGACGGGCATAGCGTCGCGACGCCGGTGAACTGGAAGTTCGGCGACGACGTCATCATCGTGCCGTCGTTGCAGGACCCGGAGCTGATCAAGCAGAAGTTCCCGAAGGGCTACACGGCGGTCAAACCCTACCTGCGCATCACGCCGCAACCCGATGCAAAGTCGTGATGGATGCGCTTGATGGGTGCGCCTGATCGATGCCGACGTCGATGAGGGGCACGCGCGTCCGTGCCGACGGTTCCCGAAAGCTCGCCCTGGCGGGCTTTCTCGCTTGTACCGGCCTGATCGCGGTGGCGTTGTACCTGCAGTACGTGCGGCACCTCGATCCGTGTCCGCTCTGCATGCTGCAGCGCGTGCTGTTCATCGGCGTCGGTCTGGTGTTCCTGATCGCGGCGATCGCCGCTCCGGGCGGCGCGTTCCGGAAGCTGCTCGGCGGCCTCGCCGCGGTGCTCGCGATCCTCGGTGCGATCTTCGCGACGCGGCACGTGTGGCTGCAATGGCATCCGCCGGAGAACGAGGCGTGCAGCGCGGACCTGTTCACGATGTTCGACCGCCTGCCGTTCTTCTCGGTCATCCAGAAGGCGCTGTACGCGACCGGCGACTGCGCGAAGGTCGACTGGACGCTCTTCGGGCTGTCGATCGCGGCGTGGTCGCTGCTGTGGTTCGTGGCGCTGCTGGCCGTCGCGCTCGGCTACTGCTTCTGGAAGCCGCGCAACCGATCGAACTGGCTGTGAGCGGGTCGTCGACGTTCGCGGCGCGGCGCCGGTGAACAAGGCGTTCGTCAAGGAGACCGAGGACGACGACGACGACGTCGACGCGTCGGTGGCTTCGCCGTTGCCGGCCGGCGCGAAGAACTACATCACGCCGGGCGGCTACGCGCGCCTGCGCGCCGAGCTGTTCTCGTTGCTCGACGTCGAGCGCCCCGAGATGGTCCGCACCGTGTCGTGGGCGGCGTCCAACGGCGACCGTTCCGAGAACGGCGACTACCTGTACGGCAAGAAACGTCTTCGCGAGATCGATCGACGCATCCGCTTCCTGACGAAGCGGCTCGACGTCGCCGAGGTCGTCGACGCATCGCTGCACGACGGATCGGACCAGGTGTTCTTCGGCGCGACCGTCGACTATGCGACCGACGACGGCGCCCGGCATACGGTCACGATCGTCGGCGTCGACGAAGCCGAGCCGCTCGAAGGGCGCATCAGCTGGATCGCGCCGATCGCCCGCGCGCTCGTCAAGTCGCGGGTCGGCGACGTCGTCGCGTTACGCACGCCCGGCGGGGTCGACGAGTTGGAGGTCCTTGCGGTCCGTTACCCGGTGTCCTCCGGCGGGCCACTTGATCATCCGACGTAGGACGACAAGTTCATACGACCCAATCCTACAAGTTCATGTGACGCTATCCGATCGTTTCGGCCCGCGAGCTTCAGTTTCGACGCAGTTTGCCGATTCACTTGCAGTCCCCGCCATGTCGACGCCGCGCGGGCGATCCGACTGAGTCCGCTCGGTCGTCGAGACCCGGCAAGTCGAATCGGTTGCTTCGGGGGAACAGATGAACGGTCGGTGGATGAAGCGTCGAAGCGTGTGGGCGTACGGCTGCGTGGCCCTCGCGCTCGCCGGCCTGTGCGGTGCGGCCTCGCCGCAACTGCTCGACGAACCGATCAAGCCCCTTCCCAGGGTCGCGACGCAGGATCCCGCGCGCGTGGCGATCGGCAAGCGCCTGTTCACGGACGTGCGGCTGTCCGCCAACGACACCGTGTCCTGCGCCAGTTGTCACGACCTGGCGAAGGGCGGCAGCAACGGACAGGCCGCGGCGCGCGGCCTGCACGGAACGATGACGCCGGTGAACGTCCCGACGCTCTACAACGCGACGCTGAACTTTCGCCAATTCTGGAACGGTCGCAGCGAAACCCTCGAAGCGCAGATCGACGAGGTCGTCCAGAACCAGGCCGAGATGGGCTCGGCCTGGCCCGACGTCGTCCGCAAAGTCGATGCCGACCCGCGGTACCGGACCGCATTCGGCGTGGCGTATGTCGACGGCGTGACCCGCGCCAACGTCGAGAACGCCCTCGCCTCGTACGAGCGAACGCTGGTGACGCCGAACGCACGCTTCGACCGCTACCTGCAAGGCGACGCGGACGCCATCACCGCGACCGAGCGGGCCGGCTACGACAAGTTCAAGCGTTACGGCTGCATCGCGTGCCATCAGGGCGCGAACGTCGGCGGCAACATGTTCCAGAAGTTCGGCGTGATGGGCGACTACTTCGCGGCGCGCGGAACGCCGACGAATGCCGACCTCGGCCGCTATCTCGTCACCGGGCAGGAACGCGACCGGCACGTCTTCAAGGTACCGAGTCTCCGGAACGTCGAGCTGACGGCGCCTTACTTCCACGACGCGTCGGCGGCCACGCTCGAGCAGGCGGTCGGCGTCATGTTCCGCTACCAGCTCGGCCGCGTTGCGACGACTTCCGACGTGAACGCGATCGTCGCGTTCCTGAAGACGCTGACCGGCGAACGGAAGCCGCAGCCATGAAGGTGTCCGGCCGCACGGCCTGGGCCTCGTTGGCGATCGCGACCGGCGTGCTGCTCGCGGTGCTCGCCTTCCTGTTCTCCCGGACGCAGCACTTCGAAGAGCACGAGTACCAGGAGCACGTCGCGAGCCTGCGCCTGCTGAAGCAGCTCGATGCGCAGTCGGAGATCGACGTGCTGCGGTCACGAACGGGTCTCGTCCAGGACTACGACCGGCTGACCGGGGCGCTGGGACGCACGACCGCGCTGCTTCACCAGTTGCGTGCCCGGTTGCAAGGCGAAGCGCACGACGAATCGCCACAGCTACTGCGGCGTTGCGACGCGCTTCACGAGATCCTGACGGAAAAGGCGGGGCTGATCGAGCGCTTCAAGTCCGACCATTCGGTGCTGCGCAATTCGCTGGCCTATCTGCCGGTCGCAGCGGACGAAGCGCGGACCGCGATCGGACACGGCGCTCCTGCCTTGTCGCCATCGGCCACCAAGGCCCGTAACGAGATCGACGACCTGCTGCTGGCGAGCATGCTGTTCAGCCAGCGCGCATCGCCGGAAAAGGCCGCCGAGATCGGCGTTTCCCTGGGCGCCCTCGAAGCGCTCGCACGGGATCTGCCGGACGATGCCGGCGCCCACGTACGCATGTTCTGCATGCATGCTCGAACGATCCTGCAGGAGCAGGTCACTGTCGACGGGTTGCTGAGCCTGATCGCCGCCTTGCCGTCCGACGACGCCATCGACGAGATCGGGAATCTCCTTCTGGAGGAGCAGCAGCGAGCCAAAGTGGTCGGCGAGAGCGACCGGCGGTACCTGCTGGTGCTGTCGACGATCCTGGTCGGCCTCTTGCTGTATGCCGCGATCCGCATGGTGCGCAGCTATGCGCTGATCCGGCACAGCAACGAGCAGCTCGTCGAATACGGGCAGGGACTCGAAGGGCTGGTCGCCGAACGGGTCGAGGAGCTGCGCGACAGCGAGGCGCGCATGGCGCGTCTCGCGCGCTACGATTCGCTGACCGGCCTGCCGAACCGCCATCTGTTCCGCGACCGGCTTCGCGAGGCGATGGCGCGCGCCGATCGCACGGGACGGCCGATGGCGCTGATGTTCGTCGACCTCGACCACTTCAAGCAGATCAACGACTCGCTCGGTCATGTGGTCGGCGACGGCGTGCTGCAGGCGGTCGCGGAGCGCTTGCGCGAGACGATGCGCGACGGCGATACGGTCGCCCGCCTGGGCGGCGACGAGTTCACCATCATCTGCGAGAGCCTGGTGGACGCGACGAGCGCGATGCAGATCGCGGCCAAGGTCCGCGAAGCGCTCGCGGCGCCACTGGTCGTCGACGGGCGGGACTTCACCGTGTCGGCGAGCATCGGCATTGCGTGCCACGTGCCCGGCAGCGACGACAGCGACAGCCTGCTTCGTGCGGCCGACATCGCGATGTACCGCGCGAAGGACGGCGGACGGAACGCGTACGCGCTGTTCGTCCCCGAGATGGCGGTCCAGGTCGGCAAGCGCATCCGCATGGAGACGCTGCTCCGCCAGGCTCTCGAGCGCGGCGAATTCGCGCTGGTCTACCAGCCGAAGGTGGACCTCGCGACCGGCCGCATCGCCGGAGTGGAGGCGCTGCTGCGCTGGCACAGCGACGAACTCGGCGCTGTGCCGCCGTCGGACTTCATCCCGCTCGCCGAGGAGATGGGTCTCATCGTGGACATCGGCGAGTGGGTCCTCGGCGTCGCCTGCGCGCAGGGTGCCGCCTGGCTGCGCGAGGGGCTGCCGTCGATCGTGATGGCGGTGAACCTGTCGCCACGCGAGCTGAAGGACCAGCGCCTGCTCGACCGCATCGCCCGCGTGCTGCGCGATTCGGGATTTCCCGCCGCCTCCCTGGAGCTGGAGCTGACTGAAGGCGTCGTGATGGACAACGTCAAGAAGAACATCGAGACGCTGACCGCGATTCGTGCACTGGGAGTCCGCCTCGCGGTCGACGACTTCGGCACCGGCTACTCGTCGCTCGCCTACCTGTCGCGGCTGCCGATCCAGACGTTGAAGATCGATCGCGCCTTCGTCGTGCCGATGGTCGGCGACGTCAATGCGATGACGCTGGTCTCGACGATGGTCACGCTGGCGCACTCGCTCGCGCTCGAGGTCGTCGCCGAGGGCGTCGAGACGGCGGCGCAACGCCACCTGTTGCGGACGATGGGCTGCGACCAGATCCAGGGCTACGTGTTCAGCCCGCCGGTCACCGCGGACGCCGTCGCGCGGCTGGTGCGCGAACAGACCGCGACGATGGCGCACCCGTTGCTCGTGGTGTATCCGACCCTTGCGGCGGCGTGACGACGATCGCGGCCGTTCAAGACAAAAAGGCTAGCTCTTGATGCGGGCGACGCGGACCGCGTTCGGCGAACGCTTGAGGCGCCGCATCAGTCGCGCGAGATGGGCGCGGTCGTGGACCTGCACGATCAGGTGGATCAGCGTGATCTCCTCGGCCTCGTCGTCCA
>CAXTDA010000171.1:0-4356 GCA_964242935.1 uncultured Burkholderiaceae bacterium
CAGCGCGGGGCCGTAGCCGACCGGCAACGAATCCGCCGTGCCGAGCGCGCGGCCGGCTGCGGCCGCGAGGCGCGGCTCGGCTGTCCGGTCGACGAACCGGAAGCCGCGGCCCTCCCGCGCGACGCCGCGTACCAGCCACGCGGTTCGGCCGCGCACGACGAGGTCGACGGGAATCGCGTCGAGGACTTCGTTACCGACGACGACGCCATCGATCCGCTCCGGCAGCCGCTCGATCCAGCGGACCCGTCCGGCCAGGTGCGGCACGTCGCGCCGCAGCGTCGCGGACTGCCGCTCACGCAGATCGGCGGACAGCTCGAGCACGAGATATTCGGACGGGAGCGCGTCGCGGCTCTCGAGCGCGAGCAGGAGGTCCGCGGCAAGACGGCCGCTTCCGGCGCCGAGCTCGAGGACGGTCGTCCCGCCGTCGCCGAGAACCGCCGCCAGCGGAGCGGCCAACGCGCGTGCGAACAGCGGCGTCAATTCCGGCGCGGTGACGAAGTCGCTGCCGTCCCGGGGATCGGCCCCGAGCTTCACCGCCCCCGCGCTGTAGTACCCGAGGCCCGGGGCGTACAACGCCAGTTCCATGAATCGCGAGAACGGGATCCAGCCGCCCGCCGCGTCGATCTCGTCACCGATCCGCGCGACGAGCGACGCGTGCGACGCCCCGGCGGGGTCGGTTCGATCGAGGGTCATCCCCGATTCTAGGCAAGCGGCGCGGCGGCCCGCGCTGGACGATCGCTTAAACTCGCCGATCCACCGCTCCGGCCCGCCGCCGATCATCCGATGACCCGTCCGCGCCCGCGTGCGACGCCCGAGCCTTCGACGAAAGGAACCGCGCTCGTGACCGGTGCCGCGAAGCGGATCGGTGCGGCGATCGCGCTGGCGCTCGCCGACGACGGCTGGGACGTCGCGGTCCACTACGGCCGTTCCCGGGCCGATGCGGAACGCACGGTGACAGCGATCCGCGACGCCGGGGGCCGCGCCGCCGCGTTCGACGCCGACCTGCGCGACGAGCAGGCGACGCGCGCGCTCTGCGGCCGGGTGGCGAGCGCGCTGTCGCCGCCGCTCTGCCTCGTCAACAGCGCGTCGCTGTTCGACGAGGACGACATCGGGACGATCGACTATGCGGCGATCGACGCTCACATGCGCGTCAACCTCGCGGCACCGCTCGCCCTGATGCAGACGATGCACGCGCTGCTCCGGGACCGGCAGCGCGGCGTCGTGATCAACCTGCTCGACCAGAAGCTGTTCAATCCGAACCCCGACTTCCTGTCGTATACGCTGTCGAAGGCCGGGCTGCACGCCGCGACCGCACTGCTCGCGCGGGCGCTGGCGCCGAAGCTGCGGGTCGTCGGCCTTGCGCCCGGGATCACGCTGCCGTCCGCCGACCAGACCCGTCGCGACTTCGCGAAGGCGCACGCCGCGACGCCGCTCGGCCGCTCGAGCACGCCGCACGACATCGCGGAAGCCGTCCGCTTCCTCGCCGGCGCATCGGCGATCACCGGGACCACGGTGACGGTCGACGGCGGCCAGCACCTGGTCCCGACCGACCGCGACGTCATGTTCCTGGCACGCGCCTGACCGACCGGAATCCACAAATGCTGAGCGCCTTGTCGTACCCGCAGCTGTCGGCGTGCCGCCGTTTGTACCTGCGCAATTTCGAGCTGCCGGCGAACATCGGCGTGCACGATTCCGAGAAGAACGGCACGCAGCGCATCGTCGTCAACATCGACCTCTTCGTCCCGCTCGTCGCGACGACGCCGCGCCACGACAAGATCGACGAGGTCCTCGACTACGACTTCATCCACGCGACGATCCGCGAACGGGTCGCGGCCGGACACATCAACCTGCAGGAGACGCTCTGCGACGACCTCGCGCGGGTCCTCCTCGCGCATCCACTGGTGCGCGCCGTCCGGGTGTCGACCGAGAAGCCGGACGTCTATCCGGATTGCGACGCGGTCGGCGTCGAGGTGTTTCACTTCAAGCCGGCGTCATGAGCGCCGCGACGGAGGCCGCATGGCCGCAGTGATGGAAGCCGGTCCGGCACTCGCGAACGCATCGCGTTCGCTCGCCGATCGAAAGCTCGAGAAGCGTCTCTGCCGACTGGTCGGCCAGGCGATCGCGGAATTCAACATGATCGAGGACGGCGACCTCGTGATGGTCTGCGTGTCGGGCGGGAAGGACAGCTACGGGCTGCTCGACATCCTGATCAAGCTGCGCGACCGGGCGCCAATCCGCTTCGACCTCGTCGCCGTCAACCTCGACCAGAAGCAGCCCGGCTTTCCCGCGCACGTCCTGCCCGAGTACCTGACCCGCCTCGGCGTCCGCTTTCACATCGAGACGCAGGACACCTATTCGATCGTCAAGCGGCTGGTGCCGGAAGGGAAGACGACGTGCTCGCTCTGCTCGCGCCTTCGCCGCGGCGCGCTCTACAAGGTCGCGAGCGAGCTCGGCGCGACGAAGATCGCGCTCGGTCATCATCGCGACGACGTCTTCGAGACGTTCTTCCTCAACCTGTTCTACGCGGGGAAGCTGAAGGGAATGCCGCCGAAGCTGGTGTCCGACGACGGCCGCCACGTCGTGATCCGTCCGCTCGCGCACGTCGCCGAGCGCGATCTCGAGCGCTGGGCGACGTTGCGGCAGTATCCGATCATTCCGTGCGACCTCTGCGGGTCGCAGGAGAACCTGAAACGCCGCGAGATGAAGGCGATGCTGCGCGACTGGGAGCAGCGTTTCCCGGGACGCATCAAGAGCATCGCCGCCGCGATGCAGGCGGTGGCGCCGTCGCACCTGATGGATCGCTCGATCTTCCCGTTCGAGGGACTGCGCGCGAGCGGCATGCCGATGCCGGATGGCGACGTGGCGTTCGACGACGACCCCTGCGACACCGCCGCCGAACCGAACACGATCCGCATCGCCCCGTACGACCACGAGGAAACGGAGGTGCAGCGATGAGTCAGGGTTCGGGCGGCAACGTGCTCGCCGCGATCTGCAGCTTCTTCATTCCCGGACTCGGGCAACTGGTTCAGGGCCGGGTGCTCGCCGCACTGATCTTCTTCGTCGCGGCCGGCGTGCTGTGGATCGTCTGGCTGGGCTGGGTGATCCATCTCTGGTCGGTGATCGACGCCGCGCGCTGGTCGCCCGACGGGCGCCCGTCATGACGCGTCGCTCTGGAAGGCCGTGATCGCCCGGTACTGCGCCTCGAGCTGCTTCGGGATCGCCGCGAAGATCGGCGAAAGGCGGGCGTAGACCGCGGCCGCGGCGGCATCGGGCGTGTGACGGTAGGTCGCGCCGACCAGCGATGCGACCTCGTCGAGCGACGCCATCTCGCCGAGCGCGAACAACCCGAGCATCGCCGCCCCGAAACACGAGCTTTCGATGCTCTCGGGCACGACGACCTCGCGGTCGAAGACGTCGGCCAGCATCTGGCGCCACATCGGCGACCGCGCGAACCCGCCGGTGGCCTTGATGACATGCGTTCGACCGATCAGCGCCTCGACCGCCGGCAGGATCGTGTGCAGGTTCATCACGACCCCCTCGAGCACCGCGCGGATCATGTGCTCCTTCCGGTGATGCATCGCGAGCCCGAAGAACGAGCCGCGGAGATCCGCGTTCCAGAGCGGCGCACGCTCGCCGGCGAGGTACGGATGGAACAGCAGGCCGGCAGCCCCGCACGGCACGCGCTCGGCGATCTGCGTCAGCACCTCGTACGGATCGATGCCGAGGCGCTTCGCCGTCTCGGTCTCCGCGGCGGCGAACTCGTCGCGGACCCAGCGGAGCACGATGCCGCCGTTGTTGACCGGACCGCCGACGACCCAGTGCTTCTCGGTCAGCGCATAGCAGAACGTTCGTCCTTCGGGATCGGTCCGCGGGCGGTCGAGCACCGTCCGCATCGCGCCGCTGGTGCCGATCGTGAGCGCGACCGACCCGCGGTCCATCGCGCCGACGCCGAGGTTCGACAGCACCCCGTCGTTCGCGCCGACGACGACCGGCGTCCCGACGTCGAGCCCGAGCGAGGCCGCGCGGACCGCGTCGGCCAGCGCCAGCCGATGCGTCGTCGGCACCAGCGTCGAGAGCCGCGAACGATCGAGTTCGAGGAGCGCGAGCGCGCCGTCGTCCCAGTCGAGTGCCTCGAGGTTCAGGAGCCCGGTCGCCGACGCGATCGAATGGTCGACGACGTACTCGCCGCAGAGGCGGCGGAGCACGAACTCCTTGATGCCGACGAAGCGCCGCGCGCGCGACCAGACCGACGCCTGCTCGTGCCGCAGCCACAGCAGCTTGACCAGCGGCGACATCGGATGGATCGGCGTCCCGGTCCGCCGATAGATCGCCATGCCGTCGTGGTCGCGCTTGATC
>CAXTDA010000171.1:4456-7958 GCA_964242935.1 uncultured Burkholderiaceae bacterium
GATCGGCGTCCCGGTCCGCCGATAGATCGCCATGCCGTCGTGGTCGCGCTTGATCACCTCGGCCCACCGTGCCGGGCGGTTGTCGGCCCACGTGTAGCTCGGCGTCAGCGGCACGTCGTGCGCATCGACCGCGATCACACTGTGCATCGCGGCACTGAACGCGAGACAGGCGACGTCGTCCCCGCCCGTCTTCGCGGCGGCCACCGCCCCGCGGATGGCGACGACGACCGCCTGGAAGATCAGCTCCGGGTCCTGCTCGGCAGCGCCCGGCACCGGCGTGTGCAGCGGATATTCGACGGCATGGCTGCCGAGCACATTGCCGCGCGCCGCGCCGGTGGCGCCGAACACCACGGCCTTCGTGCTGGTCGTGCCGATGTCGACGCCGATCGCGGAGCGCGTGGTCATCACACGAACATCGACAGCAGCATGATCAGCGCGATGCCGACCACCGAGATGATCGTCTCCATCGCGGTCCACGTCTTGAACGTGTCGGCGAGCGACAGGTTGAAGTACTGCTTGACGAGCCAGAAGCCGGCATCGTTGACGTGCGACAGGATCAGCGACCCCGCGCCGGTCGCGAGGACAAGCAGCTCGCGGTTGACGCCCGGCACGAGCGCGACGATCGGGGCGACGATGCCGGCCCCGGTGATCGTCGCGACCGTCGCCGAGCCGGTCGCGATGCGGATCAGCGCCGCCACCAGCCACGCGAGCAGGATCGGCGACAACTGGGCGTGCACCGCCATCTCGCCGATCGTCTTCCCGACGCCGGTCGCGATCAGCATCTGCTTGAAGCCGCCGCCGGCCCCGATGATCAGCAGGATCGCCGCGACCGGCAGCAGGCTGGCGTCGAGCTGCTTTCCGACCTCGCGCGTCGAGAGGCCGCGCGCGAAGCCGAAGGTCCACAGGCCGACCAGCAGCGCCGCGAGCAACGCGACGATCGGATTGCCGATGAAGTCCATCCATTGGCGGACCGGACTGTTCTTGTCGACCGCGATGTCCGCGAACGTCTTCGCGAGCATCAACGCGACCGGCAGCAGGATCGTGAACAAGGTGATGCCGAAGCCGGGCATGTCGTCTCGACGCTCCCCGCGGTCGCGGGCCAGCGTCTCGGCGAGTTCATGGGTCGCGGCCCCCGGTACCCGCTTCGCGATCCATGCGCCGTAGATCGGCCCTGCGACGATCGCGGTCGGCAGGCCGACCAGCAGCCCGTAGAAGATCGTCTTGCCGATGTCGGCGCCGAACGCACCGATCGCGAGCAGCGGCCCCGGATGCGGCGGGACCAGACCGTGGACGACCGACAGGCCCGCGAGCAACGGGATGCCGATCTTGACCAGCGACACGCCGGTGCGACGCGCGACGATGAACACGAGCGGCGCGAGCAGCACGAAGCCGATCTCGAAGAAGAGCGGGATGCCGACCAGGAACGCCGAGATCATCATCGCCCAATGGACCTTGGCCTCGCCGAATGCATCCACCAGCGTCCGCGCGATGCGGTCCGCGCCGCCGGACTCCGCCATCAGCTTGCCGAGCATCGTGCCGAGACCGAGCAGCACGCCGACGAAGCCGAGCGTGCCGCCGAAGCCGTCCTGGAACTCCTTCACGACCTGCGTCACCGGCAGGCCGGTCACGAGCCCGAGGAAGCCGGACGCCAGGATCAGCGCGATGAACGGGTGCAGCTTGAAGCGCGCGATCAGGACGATCAGGCCGAGGATGGCCGCCGCCGCTGCGATCAGGATGAACGTGGGCTCGTGCATGGTGTTCGTCGCTGGTGAATGGTCAGGACACTAACGCACCGACCGCGTGCTACGGCATTGATTGGGCCACGTTCGCCTTCAACCGTCGATGGGAATCTTCATGCGCGCGTCTGTCGTCGGCCTGCTGGTCGCCCTGTTCGCCTCGCCGGCGTTCGCGGGCCCGTACAGCGGCATCTACTTCTTCGGCGACAGCCTGACCGACGTCGGCAACGTCAGCGCGGTGTATTCGGCGGTGCCGCATCCGCCCGGTTCACCGGCCGTCATCCCCGGCCCGCCGTACTTCAACGGCCGCGCGAGCAACGGACCGCTCTACGCCGACGTCCTCGCCGCCGGTCTCGGCTTCAGCGCCACGCCGTCCGCGCTCGGCGGGAACGACTATGCGTTCGGGGGCGCGCGGACCCGCTACCAGCTGTTCGGCCCGCCGTTCCTCGGCGTGATCGATCAGGTCGCCCAGTTCCGCGCGCTCCCGGGCGTCGCCGACTCGGGTGCCCTCTACGTTCTCTGGGCCGGCTCGAACAACCTGCAGGACATCCTGCTCGGCCGGACCGTGGACGCCCTCGGCAATCCGATCCCCGGCGTCGCGGGCACCCTGGGCGACATCGGGGCGATGCTGGCCGGCCTCTATGCGGAGGGCGCCCGCAACATCCTCGTGCCGAACGTGCCGAACCTCGGTCGCGTGCCGCGCATCGGCGAGCTCGGCCCCGCGGCCGTCGCCGCCGGCACGGCACTCTCGCAGGCCTACGACGCGAACCTGAGCGGACTCCTCGACGGCTTCGTCGTCTCGCATCCCGGCGTGAACCTGTTGCGCTTCGATACCTACGCTGCACTCGAGGACGTCGTCGCCCGCGCCGCCTCGCTCGGCCTGTCGAACCTCACCGACCGTTGCTACACCGGCGACGACGTCGGCTTCACCGGGGGCGGACAGGTCTGCGCGAACCCCGATTCGTACCTGTTCTGGGATGGCATCCACCCCACCGCGTACGTGCACGGCATCCTCGGCCGGGAGATGCTGGCGGCCGTGGGCGTGCCGGAGCCCGACCTGGCCGCGATGCTCGCGATCGGCCTGCTGGCCCTCGCTTCGCTGCGGCTGCGGCGGCTGGTGCCGCCTCAGCTGCCGATCCGGAACGGGTTGAAGTTCGTCCCGCGATCGTAGAAATCCTCGCGCTCGGCGCGCTTCAGGAAGTTGACCAGCGCGTAGGTGAGCGGCGTGCAGACGACTTCCCACGCGGTCTTCAGCACGTATTGCGTCAGCGCCACCTTGACGATGTCGCTCGTCTCCCAGATGCCGTAGAACGCGATGACGTAGAACAGCGACGAGTCGACCGCTTCGCCGACGACCGTCGACCCGATCGTCCGGCTCCAGAGCATCCGCCCGTTCGTCAGCAGCTTCAGCCGCGCGAGCACGTAGCTGTTCGCGAAGCTGCCGCACCAGAACGCGATCATCGACGCGGCCGCGATCCGCCACGCGTTGCCGAAGACCGTCTCGAGCGCCGGCTGGTAGACCTTCATGTAGTCGGATGGGCCGGGCGGCAGGTGGACGACGACCCACGCCATGAACGACGCGAACGCGATCGCGAAGAAGCCGGCCCAGACGACGCGCCGGTCGCGCCCGTAGCCGTAGACCTCGGTCAGGATGTCGCCGAAAAAGTAGCTGATCGGGAAGAACAGGATGCCGGCGCCGAACGGGATCGGACCGATCCACGGCAGGTCGACGACCGCCTGCTTCGCCGCACCGATGAAGTTCGAGC
>CAXTDA010000172.1:0-7905 GCA_964242935.1 uncultured Burkholderiaceae bacterium
TGAGGTGCTGCGGGGGACCGACGGACGCGGCGTCGACCTCGTCGTGGAGACGGTCGGTGGTGCGCTGTTCGCCCGCGCGCAGGCGGCGCTCGCCCCGCTGGGGCGCATCGTCGTCGCCGGAGCGGCCGGGGGCGAGCTCGCGCAACCCGACGTCGCTGCGCTGCTCGACCGCTCCGCGAGCCTGACGACGCTGAACCTCAGCGTGATCTACGCAGAGCGACCGCGTGCGATCGAGGCCGCGTGGCGGGACGCGATCGCGCTGTTCGCGGAAAGCCGCCTGACGCCGCGGATCGGCCGGCGCTTCGACCTGTCGGCGGCGGCCGACGTGCATCGGCTGCTCGAAAGCCGCGGCAGCGTCGACAAGCTCCTGCTGACGCCGTGATCGCCGGCCGGATGGCACGTCGCTTGCATGATCACGGTATCGTGCCGGTCGCAGCCGCGACGGACGGTCCGAGCGGCACCGTGTCGACCAGTCAACCCATGCCCCTGCATGAAGTCAGCCTGCGTTACCTGAACGAAGCTGCCAAGCTCGGATCGATGCGCGCGGCCGCCGACCGCCTCGGCGTCGCCGTATCGTCGATCAGTCGCCAGATCGCCCAGCTCGAGACGGAGGCCGGCATCGCGTTGATCGAACACGGTCGCCGCAGCGTCAAGCTGACCGAGGCCGGCAACCTGATGGTCGCGTACTACTGCGAGCACGTCGCCCACCGCGAGGCCTTCGACCTCCGGCTCGCGGACCTGAAGGGGCTCCGTTCGGGGCAGGTCAAGCTCGTCATCGGCGAAGGCTTCATCGGCGAGGCGTTGTCCGGCGTGCTGAGCCGCTTCGCCGCGCGTCACGAGGGCGTGCAGATCGACGTTCACATGGCCGCATCGTCGAACGAGGTCACGCAGCTCGTCGCCGACGACGAAGCCCATCTCGGCCTCGCGTTCCAGTCGTCGGCCGATCCGCGCATCCGCGTCCGCGCCACGATGCGCCAGCCGCTGGTCGTGGCCATGCGCGCCGACCACGCCCTCGCGCGCCGAGGCAGCCTCGGCCTGAAGGACCTGGTCGATCGGCCGCTGTGCCTGCCGCAGTCGTCGTTCCGGACCCGTCAGCTGCTGAAGGTCGCCGAGGCGGCCGAGCGCGTGACGCTGCAGCCGGCGATCACCGCGAACTCGCTGGTGCTGCTGAAGGACCTGATGCGGACCGGCGACTTCCTCACGCTGCTGCCGGTGCTCGCGGTCAGTCGCGAGGTCGGACGCGGCGAACTCGCGGCCGTGCCCTTCGACAGCGCCGTGCTGCGCGACACGTCGGTCCAGCTCGTCAGCCGTCTCGGCCGCCACCTGCCTCCGGCGGCGCACAAGCTGCTCAACATGCTGGTCGCCTACCTCGACACTTGCGGACAACTGGTCGAGGCCACGCGGCTAGGCGCCGCATTGCGGCCGGCCGATGGCAAAGGGCGGGCGGTGGGCGACCCGCGCGGCGTGGGTCAGACGGCCTGATCCCGGACGGACCGGCCAGGTCACGACGAAGGTGATGACCTTCGGACGATCAAGACGCGGGGTGGCGACCTTCGACGAGGTCGGAGTTCGGTTGCGTCGACGGCTGCACACGGTGACGAGGACGAAGGCCGCGTAGGCCGCTCGCCGGGTCATTGCCGGCTCGTCCGGGCCTGCGGTCGGGCCGAGTGCCGGTTTCAGAGCTTGGGCGCGTCCGCTTCCTCGGCGCTTCGCGCACGGCACGTCATTTCGAACGACGTGAGCATCTGCTCGTTCTCGTTCAGCACCACGCCTTCGAGCGCACCGCTCTGTCGGTCGATCGAAACGCGGATCTCGTTGAGCCGCTGAACGTCGGGATGGAGCACGAGGATCGTCGTCGAGATCCAGTTCGGCAGCGCGACGATGCGCGTGCCCTGCACCGGCCGGCGGTACGTCATGCTGTACAGGGCCGGCGTCGGCACGAAGGCCAGGCGATCGCCGACCGGCAGGACGTTCGAGCGCTGGATCAACGCTGTCCGGTTGTTGAAGCGCAGGGCGAAATCGGCGTAGGCCGGCACCGGTTTGCCCGGGATCGCGAGGCTGCCGGTGCACTGCAGATAACGACTGAACTCCTGCGCCTGCGCGGCGACGGTCGACAGCGACAGGACGACCGCGAAGACGAAGCGGATCATTTCGTCGTGCCCGGCCCGCCTGTGCTCCCCTGCACCTTCAGCGTCCCGCCCGTGCCGAGACCGCCTGGGACGCTCTGCGGCTTGTAGTTGCGCAGCGCCGGAACCAGCTGGTTGTAAGCGTCTGCGTATGCCTGAAGGACGACGGTCGCGACCGGCGTCGTGGATTGCGAACTGAACCCACCGGTTCCAACGCCCCGATTGGCGATGCCGAGCACTGAAGTCGCGATCGACGTGTTGTTTCCCGAGCCATTGCCTTGCGCGGCGGCGAGCTGGACCTTGGCGCGCACGTCCGTGAGGACGAGCTGGACCTTGGCGGAGGTCGTCGACTGGCTCCCGGAGAGGACGCCACCGATGCGCGGGACGAACGAGCCCAGCTTCGCACCCATGCTCTGCTCGGTCGCGATCGACAGGACCGACGACCACAGCACGAAGTCGGCCGCCACTTCCTGTCCCGGTCCCATGTTCGCGTCGTCGCGCATCTCGCTGTTCGGCGACCGCGCGCGACGCTTCTCGTCGGTCGCCGCCGCTTCGCTCGCGCCACCACGGTCTACGATGACGAGGCAGTTCGACTGCTGGATCAGCAGCCGCAGCGCATCGAGCGACACCCCCTCCTTGTTAGGACGGCCGCTTTGCGGAAGCGCCTCGCTGATGCTGCCCAGCAGAAGGCGGATGTTCTGGATCGTCTCGTTGCTCGCCACCTGCGACCGGTCGCTCGTCTGGGCCTGGCCGTCCTGCAGCCGCACGGTGCCCACCGGCGCGGCGCAGGTCTGCAGCGAGGCGTCTGCGCCGACGGAGGTGGCGCCGCCGGCGGAGCCGGTGGATGCGGGCGGGGGTGGCCCGGAAGACGTCGATGCGCAGCCGCCCAGGAGGGCGGCCAGGGATGCAATCGCAGTCGCACAGCGAACGCGAATCCTTGAATTTGCTTTCATCCCTGCCCTTCTGCGGAGTAAATCGAGATTCTTTGGCGAATCGCGCCTGGCCGCATCCACCATTCGATAGAAGAATCAAATATTCGAAGAGCGGAGACGAAAGCAGAAGGCTGAAGTCGCCGCCCGCGTATGCAGAATCTTTGCGAGATTGAGCGACTCGAATCGGTAAGAGATCGCGAAAGCGCCGCGATACTCTTTAATGTGGAAAACAGTGTGAGTTGCTTCGCCCCGGATGCGCCCTCGGCTCGATCAGGTTGCAGCACACCAGTGCGACGCGATGCGCGACTCTACGTCGGACGATGCGCTCTTGCGTCCGCGCAGAGCCTTTCTAGGGTTGGCTGGACGACCATCCAGGTCGTTCGGGCTTATGGCGGCATCGGGCAGTGGCAATGTGCTTATTCACACTTGACCAGAAACAGGTGGAAAGACCGCAATTTAAGGTCGGTTGATACGCCGGCGCAAGGCGATCAAGCCAACAAATCCGATGCCGAGGAGGCTAGTCGTCATCGGCTCCGGCAGGTCAGGAGTTGGCGGTACGGCTAGGCTGATATCACTATTCAGCGCAAAATTCAGGATGTCGTGATTCTCGAATCCCGAGCCAGTCGCCGATGTGAAGCCAACGAACGCCGAATTCGTGCCGAGCAGGGCCGCGATATTAATCGGATACGCGTTAATGATGGTCTGGACGGGGGCGGCTCCGTCTCGGATCTGCACCGTAAGCGCAGCTCCGTCATAACCTACCGTGACCGACCAGATATCGCCGTTGGACATGCAGCCAAACGCATGACTAAAGCCGCAGGTTGCGACTCCATAGGCGTTAGCGGCCGCCAAATTGCTTAGGACACCGTTGACGTCGATTGCGACGTGGTTGTCGGAGATGTCCGCGCCCCCACCGCTATTGCCGGCACCATTGTTATAGGTATCGAATTCAATCGCGACGCTTCGTGGCACGCCCAAAATTCCAATGCCACCGCCGGCTGCGCCAAGGCCTGTTGAGCCAGCAGCCAGAACGAACGTAATGCCGTCTGCGGGGTCGATGCCGCCGGTCTGGGTAAACTGGAACTGAAACGTGGAACTAAACGTTGCGTTTGAACCGAGTGTCACGGGCGTCAGGCTGTAACCGGCACCCGACGAGAAGCCTGCTGCATTCGACACTCGCAATGCACTGCCGACGACGTGAGTATCACCAACACAGGCGAGCGCCGTGCCGCAGACGGTTGGCGAAAAGCTAGGAAAATTAAAGATTACCGACGCCTCGGACGATGGCGCACTCACTAAGGCAAGGATGAAAGTCGAGCCTACGAGAACGCGACGGATCGAAGTAAGCATTTCGTGCTCCCTTGTAAGGTCGCAGTGTGTTAGCAAGCGTACCCGCGTAATGCAATAAACGGGCCAGCTAGATTTCTCGACACGCAAATCAACTGGTTAAGCCTTCAGGTGCCTACGAAACCAACCGATTCCCTCTATTTGCCGTGATCCGATCCCTTCAACAAAGCCGCCAAAATAGCCTGCTGCGATCGAAGCCCGGTCTTGTCGAAGATCGACTTCAATTGCGTGCGCACCGTCCCGAGGGAGGTGCTCCGCTCTTTTGCGATGACGGCAGGTGTCATTCCCTGACTGAGGAAATCGAGCACATCGAGCTCAGACGGCGTCAAGCCATACTTGACTTGCCACTGGGCGAAAGTGCGACGCACAGGATGGGAATCAGAGGACCGTGTTTCTCGTTGAAGCGCAGATTCTTTCACGCCGCTCCGAACAGGTCGGACCGGGGTGCCGGATTCGGCGGCGTGGTCGACACGGTGGAGGCGCCAATACGGCGGCGGACCTTCGGCACGCAATTCGTCGATACGCGGACCGAATCGGTAGACCGGTTTGCCTTCATCGAGCCTTCGCAACATCGTTGGAAATGAATAAGTCGCGCATGAAAGGGAATTGCGCGACGGCACTCGACGCATTGAATGAATACCTTTCGCCTCCCCATTGAACAACAGATCGAAACGGGCGGCATCTCTCATCTGATAGATGCGATCGACAAATCGCGATGGCGATGGACGACGGCCGGCCCGCGCTCGACCGGCGGCCACAACGGTACGGAACGATGCGTCGAGCCGCTGTGGCGACGGGTCGCTGGCGCCGCCGTAAGCCCCCCGCATCGCCGCACCCGGCCGGGGGCGCGTCGGCCGGGTCGGGGAACGACCGGTCCGGGACTACGGCCGGCGACCGGCGCTACGCGTGCTCGGCGATGTAGCGCTTGACCGCGTCGACCTCGGCCGGCAGCCGGACCGAGCGTCGCGGCCGCGTCAGCAGGTCTTCGAAGCCGGCCGGCACGTCGGGCTCGCGGCCCAGGGCTTCCCGGATGGTCTCTGCGAACTTCGCCGGCTTCGCGGTCTCGAGGACGACCATCGGAACGCCCGGGCGCACGTAGTCGCGCGCGACCTTGACGCCGACCGCGGTGTGCGGGTCGACGATCACCCCGGTGCGTGCCTCCACCTCCCGAATGGTCGCGATGCGCTCGGCATGCGAACACTGGCCCGATGCGAAGCCGTAGCGCGTCGACAGCTCGCCCACGAGCGGGGAGCCCGACAGGTCGAGCCGACCGTCGCGGTCGACGCTCCGCCACGCTGCCTTCAACGCGGTCGCGTCACGGCCGACCAGGTCGAACACGAAGCGCTCGAAGTTGGAGGCCTTGCTGATGTCCATGCTCGGCGTGCTGGTCGCCCGGGTTTCGTCGGCCCCGCGAACCCGATAGACGCCGGTCCGGAAGAACTCGTCGAGCACGTCGTTCTCGTTCGTCGCGCAGACCAGCCGGTCGATGGGCAGCCCCATCATCCGCGCGATGTGGCCGGCGCAGATGTTGCCGAAGTTGCCGGACGGCACTGCGAACGAGACACGCTCGTCGTCGCTCGACGTGGCCATGAAGTAACCGCGGAAGTAGTAGACCACCTGCGCCATGACCCGCGCCCAGTTGATCGAGTTGACGGTGCCGATGGCGTGCGCCTGCTTGAACGCGGCATCCGCGCTGATCGCCTTGACGATGTCCTGGCAGTCGTCGAACACGCCGTCGATCGCGAGGTTGTGGATGTTCGGATCCTGCAGGGAGAACATCTGCGCGGTCTGGAAGTCGCTCATCCGGCCGAACGGCGACAGCATGAAGACGCGGACGCCCCGCTTGCCGCGCATCGCGTACTCGGCCGCCCCGCCCGTGTCGCCCGACGTGGCGCCGACGATGTTGAGCGGCGCCCCGGTGCGGGCGAGCGCGTACTCGAACAGGTTGCCGAGCAGCTGCATCGCGAGATCCTTGAACGCCAGCGTCGGACCCTCGGACAGCCCCTGCAGCCGCAGGCCCGGAGCGAACGCCTCGAGCGAGATCATCGGCGTGATCGCGTCGCTGCCGAACGCGTCGCTCGTGTACGTCCGCGTCACGAGGCGCTGCAGGTCGGCCTCGGGGATGTCGGTCGCGAACCGCCGCACGACCTCGAACGCGAGTTCCGCGTACGACAGCGTGCGCCACGCCGCGAGCACGTCGCCGTCGACCTGCGGATAGTGCTCGGGCATCGCCAAGCCGCCGTCCGGCGCGAGGCCTTCGAGCAGGATGTCGAGGAAATGCGCCTGGCCGCCGGCGCCCGCCGCGAACGGACCGCCGCGCGTCGACAGGTAGTTCATGCGAGATCCTCGACGCGGATCCGCGTGACCTTCGACAGCACCGTCGCGAGCGCCTCGATCCGCGCGATCGCCGCATCGACCCGCTTCTCGATCGTGCCGTGCGTCAGCATGATGATGTCGGTCGCGTGCGTGCCTTCCGGCGGCTCCTTCTGCAGCATCGCGCCGATCGAGATGCGGCCGTCGGCGAGGATGCGCGTGATGTCGGCGAGCACGCCCGGCTTGTCGGCGACGCGGAGACGCAGGTAGTACGCGGTGCGCACCTCGGCGATCGGCAGGATCGGCGTGTTCGACAGCGAATCGGGCTGGAACGCGAGATGCGGGACGCGGTGTTCGGGATCGGCCGTGTGCAGGCGCGTCACGTCGACCAGGTCCGCGACGACCGCCGACGCGGTCGGCTCGGCGCCGGCGCCGGCCCCGTAGTACAGCGTCGGCCCGACCGCGTCGCCCTTGACGAGCACCGCGTTCATGACCCCCTCGACATTCGCCAACAAACGCTTGTTGGGGACCAGCGTCGGATGGACGCGGAGCTCGATGCCGCCGGCGCGGTCCGGCCCCGCCTCGACCCGCCGCGAGATGCCGAGCAGCTTGATCCGGTAGCCGAGCTCCTCGGCGTAGCGGATGTCGTCGGCGGTCAGCGCGCCGATGCCCTCGGTGTACGCGCGCTCGAACTGCATCGGGATGCCGAACGCGATCGCGCTCATGATCGACAGCTTGTGCGCGGCATCGATGCCGTCGATGTCGAAGGTCGGGTCGGCCTCGGCATACCCGAGACGTTGCGCTTCCGCGAGCGCGGCCGCGAAGCTCGCGCCGCTGTCGCGCATCGACGACAGGATGAAGTTGCTCGTGCCGTTGACGATCCCGGCGATCCATTCGATGCGGTTCGCCGACAGTCCCTCGCGAAGCGCCTTGATGATCGGGATGCCGCCGGCGACCGCCGCCTCGAAGGCGACCATCACGCCCTTCGCCTGCGCGGCCGCGAAGATCTCGTTGCCGTGCAGCGCGAGCAACGCCTTGTTGGCGGTGACGACGTGCTTCCCGGCCGCGATCGCGGCGAGCACGAGCCGCTTCGCGTCGGCGGTGCCGCCGCTCAGCTCGACGACGATCTCGATCGACGGATCGGTGACGGCGGCCATCAGGTCGTCGTCGGCCGGCCTCGCGTCGCC
>CAXTDA010000173.1:0-7902 GCA_964242935.1 uncultured Burkholderiaceae bacterium
GCTGCTTCCGCGCGCCGACGCGGCGTGGGAAGTCGTCGCGCATACCGGTGCCACGGTGACCCCGTCGTCGGCGTGGCTCGACGACGCGGGACGCTTCCTGCTGGAGGCGCGTGCCCCGAGCGGCGAGCCGCTGGTCGGCGTAGTCCACGACCACGACACCGCGCTCGTCGCCGAGCTGCTGCGCGACGACGACGGCGGCGCGCTCGACGACGACACCGTCGCCCGGCTGTCGTCGTCCGGCGCCCCCGACGCCGCGTCGACGGTCGCCGGAACGATGCTCCATCTCGCGCTGCAGGACGCGCCCTTGCGGCTTCCGCTTCGCCGGATCGCGACGCACGAGGTCGCCGCGCATTTCGGCTTCGAGCCGCGGCCGTCGCTCGCGTTGCGCATCGACGTCGACACGCGCCGCTGACGCGATGCAGGACGACGCCGGGCCCGTCGGCGGCCTCACCCACTTCGACGCCGCCGGCGCGGCGCGCATGGTCGACGTCGGCGACAAGCCGTCGACGGAGCGCGTCGCGGTCGCGACCGGCCGCATCGTGATGCGGCCGTCGACGCTCGACCTGATCGCGTCCGGCAACGCGAAGAAGGGCGACGTCCTCGGCATCGCGCGGATCGCCGCGATCCAGGGCGCGAAGCGGACCAGCGAACTCGTCCCGCTCTGCCACCCGATCGCGATCACGAAGATCGCGATCGACCTCGCGATCGAGCCGGCGTCGTCGTCGGTGCGCTGTACCGCGACGGTCGCGTGCACCGGCCCGACCGGCGTCGAGATGGAAGCGCTGTGCGCGGTGCAGGTCGGCCTGCTGACGATCTACGACATGTGCAAGGCGGTCGATCGCGGGATGACGATCACCGACGTCCGGCTGCTCGAGAAGCGCGGCGGCGCGTCGGGCACGTGGCGCGCGCCCTGACCGCACGCGCGTCGATCACGTCGCGGCAGTCCGCTGCCGCGCGGCGAAGCGGGCGTGGATCGCGAACGCGACCGGCACCGTCGCGTACGTGCACGCGAAATAGGTCAGCGCGATCGCCGTGAGCTCGCCGTGCGCGGCCGCGATCGTCATGCCGCCCACCGTCACGAGGCCGGCGACGATGCCGAGCGCGAGCAACGGATCGCGACGCTCCGAGCGCAGCACCACCGAGACGCACGCGACGAGGTGATGCGCGACGGCGCTCGCGACGAGCAGCACCGTCGTCGCGGGATCGGCGAAGCGGTCCATGACGTCGGGCCGGACGTCGCGCAGCACGAAGAAGACGACGAGGGTCGCGACCACGCCGACGGCCGCGAACGCGGTCGACTGCAGCAGCAGGCGGGTCCAGCGCCTCGACAGGTCGCGCGCCTGTCGACGCCCGAGCAGGACGCCGAAGTGCGCGGCCTGGCTGATCGGCCACGCGGTCGTCACCATCAGGATCGCGTTCATCACCGACAGCGACACCGCGAAGCGACCGGCGTCGGCCGGACCGCGGAGCGCGAAGAGGATCGGCCCGAAGGCCTGGAACACGAGGTATCCGCTGATCGCGCCCAGCCCGACCCGCCACTGGAACGGCCAGAGCTCGGCGCGCCAGCGTCGCAGCGTCAGCGCGCCGCCGCTCCCGCTGCCGCCGAGCGGCGTCCGCCGCATCCACACCGCCGCGAGTCCGCATCGCATCCAGAAGTAGGCGACGAGCGCCCACAGCGCCTCGCCCGAGGCCAGTACCGCGAGCAGCGCGAGGCCGCAGAGCGCTTCCTGCAGCAGCCGGAAGCGCCACGCGCGCGCGACCGAGAGGCCGCCTTCGACGAGGAAGATGAACGGCGCCGTCAGGTGGTTGAAGCCGACGCCCGCGATGAACGCGAACCAGGCGGCCGGCCAGTCGGTGGACGCGTCGCCCGGCACGCGCGAGAAGACCCATGCGCCGAGCGCCGCGACCAGCAACGTCGCGATCACCGTCACGACCGCGTTGATGCGCAACGCGCGCGCGGCCAGCGCCTTCAGCTCGTCGGTCCTGCCGATCGCGACCAGATGGCTCGCCGACTGCAGGCTCGCGTACGACAGCCCGAAGTCGCACAGCTGCAGCAGGATGCCGAAGCTGATGAACGCGAAATAGAAGCCCTGCCCGCTCGGCGACGTGCGCCAGATCACGAACAGCGCGCCGAAGCCCATCGCCGCGCCCTGCGTCGCCCGCGCGGCCATCGCCAGCGTGGCGTCCGATCGCAGGATGTCGCGGAGGATCACGGCGCCGCCGGATGCGCGAGGAAGCGCTCGATCCACGGCTGGCCGGCGGGTGTCAGATAGTGGGCGCCGCGCGTGACGTCGGGGACCGACGCGGCGACGTCCATGTCCCAGCGCGGCTCGATGAACACGCGTGCGAATTCCATGAACGGCGTCACGGCGCCGATCGCGAGCAGCGCCACGGCGATCGCGCGCGCGCCGCGGTCGCGGGTCGCGGCGAGCGGCGTCGACAGCCACGCGCCGAGCCGGATCGCGAGCAGCGCGAGCGCCGGGATCGACGCCCGCATCGCGAGATCGTTGTACGGCCCGAAGTGCCAGAACGGCAACGCGAGCAGCACCGCGGTCGCGGCCCACGGCAGCGGGTCGCCGCGGTCGCGCCTGATGAGCAGCAGCGCGAAGCCGGCGAACTCGAACAGCACGAACTCGACGTAGCGCGGGACGATGTCCTCGCCGACCCAGCGCACCGCGGCCGTCGCACCCGAGGCCACCTTGTCGCCGCCGATCACGAGGTACGGGAAGACGAGCGCGCAGCACGCGGCCGCCGGGATCCACCAGCGCCAGTCGACGAAGGCGCGGAGCGTCTCGCGCAGCGGTCGCAAGCGGCATTCGCGCAGCAGCGCGACGCCGACGATCGGCGCGATGCCGATCGCCGTCAGCGGCGACCACAGCGGCGCGAACACGATGAACAGGATCGCCGGCGCGACCGGCAGGCGCTCGCGCTGCCCGAGCAGCCACGCGACCGCGAGCCACCCCGGCAACGCATGGTTCGGGACCCAGAAGAGCTGCGTCGTCTGCGACGAATACTGGAACAGGAACGCCCACCATTCGAGATGCTCGCCGAGCCCGTACGGCTTGTAGTGGGCGACCTGGCCGACGATGTCCATCCCGCTGAAGACGATGAAGACGACGACGCGGATCGATGCCGCCCGCAACGGCGGCCGATCGCGCAGCATCGACGCGAAGACCAGCACGACACCGGCGACGGTCCACGCGAGCATCGCGATCTCCGCGGCTCGCACGCCCCACAGCTTGCCGACCAGCGCCGGCGGCAGGAAGTAGCCGATCGGCGCCCGCAGCAGCGTCGTCACGCCGTCGATCGCGTAGGTCACCGGCCAGCGGTCGCGCACCAGGTCGAGGAGCACCGCGTCGCGAACGACCCAGTCGCGGTTCGCGTAGACGAAGTGACCGAGGCCCGCCATCACGCACCACAGCGCCGCGACCGCGACCACCGGCACGGCGAGCGGCCCGATGCCGGTCGGCCCGTTCGACGACGGGCGCGGCCGGAGCGCGAGCACCGCGAGCGCCATTGCGGCGGCGACGAGCGGGCCGAGCGGCCACACCACCCAGCCGGCGACGAACAGCACGTTCGGCAACGCGAGGTAGGCGAGCGACAGGGCTTCGACCCGCGTCGTCGTCGCCGGCGCGCCGAACGCGGCTCGATCGGGCCGCGGGCGCCGGAACTGCATCAGAAATTGATCCTTTCCTTCTCGACCACGAGCGGTCGATGCAGGACATGGCGATGGATCGCGAGCACGTATTCGCCGAGCAGTCCGATGAAGAACAGCTGGACCGAGAACAGGAAGAACAGGCCGATCACGAGCGGCGCCTGCCCGACGTCGAACGCATACCAGTTGACCAGCTTGTAGATCAGGTAGACGAGCGCGACGACGAAGCTCGCCGCCGACAGCGCGAAGCCGCCCATCGTCGCGATGCGGAGCGGCAGCTTCGAGTGGTTCGTGATGCCGAGCATCGCGATGTCGTACAGCGTGTAGAAATTGTTCTTCGTCACGCCGCGCGCGCGGCGCGGCTGCTCGAACTCGACGACCAGCGTGTCGTAGCCGACCTCGCTGACGAGGCCGCGGAAGTACGGATAGGGGTCGTCGAGCTTCCGGACATAGTCGATGACGTCGCGGTCGTAGAGGCCGAAGCCGGTGAAGTTCGGGATCAGCGGGATCTCCGAGATGCGGTTCAGCATCGCGTAGTAGAGCCGCCGGAACTCGAAGACGACGCGGTTCTCGGCCGAGACCGGCTTGACCGCGACGACCTTCTTGTAGCCGCGCTGCCAGCCGTCGACGAAGTCCGCGATCATCTCCGGCGGGTCCTGCAGGTCCGACGCCATCGGGATCACCGCGTCGCCGCGCGCCGCGAGGATCGCGTGCATCGGCGAGCGCAGGTGTCCGAAGTTCCGCGCGTTGAAGATGACCTTGACGCGCGGGTCGGCGGCGGCCAGCGCGCGCAGGCGCTCCGCGGTGCGATCCGACGACGCGTTGTCGATGAAGATCAACTCGAGCGTGTGCTCGGGCCAGCGCTCGAAGACCGCCGACACCCGGCGATGCAGCTCGGCGACGTTGTCCTCTTCGTTGAAGCAGGGAGCGACGACGCTGATCAGCGACATGGCCGCCGGCTCGTCACAGGCCCCGCCGGTCGATGAAGTCGCGCATCGCCGGGTCGCTGCGGTACGGGCTGTCGATGTCGTCGATCATCAGCGGGCGATGCGCCGCGACCGCACGCTGCAACCGCTCGCCGTTCATCAACTCGCGGCACGACATCTGCCCCTTCTGCAGCGGCACCGCGAGGTAGTAGTCGGCCGCGGTGAGCACCTCGCCTTCCGCGAGGTCGCGACGCGCGTAGACGCCGCGGACCAGCGAGTCGAGATACTCGATCTCCTTTCGCGGCGGCACGCGCTTGTGCGTGCCGGGTCCGCCGCACATCTCGACGGCCTTCTTCCAGGCCTTGAACCACGCGTCGGCCTGCCGCGGCAACGTGCAGTACTTCGCGACCGGGATGCCGTCGGCCTCGATGTCGATGTGGCGCTCGAACGTGCGTGCGCCCTTCGCGTAGGCCATCATCACCGACGAAGTCCAGTCGTGGTACTCGTGCGTCGAGTAGCCGATCACGTTGTCCGGGTAACGCGCGCGCAGGAAGTCGATCTGGTTCAGCTCCAGCTCGTCGTCCTCGGACGGGTAGAGCGACACGCAGTGGTTGATCGCGAGCGGGATGTTGCGATTCGCGAAGAAGCGGACGAGGTCGTCGATGTCCTTCAACGACGATCCTCCGGTCGACACGATGACGGGCTTCCGCGTCGTCGCGATCTTCTCGATCAGCACCCAGTCGTTCAGGTCCGAGCTCGCGATCTTGACGATCTCGACGCCGAGCTCGACGCAGAGGTCGACCGAGATCTCGTCGAACGGCGTCGACATCGGGATGCAGCCGGCGGCGCGCACCGCCTTGACGAGCGCCTCGTAGCTGGACCGCTCCATCCGCGTGTCGAGCGTCTTCTTGATGTAGCGCACGTCGGCCCGGTCGCGGAAGTCGCGATGCACGAACGCCTCGACGTCGCGGAACTGCAGCTTGATCGCCGCCTTCATGTTGTTGAAGCGCACGACCCGCGAGAAGTCGGTGATGATCTGCAGGCCGCGGTCGAGCCGGCCCCAGTGATTGTTGGCGAGCTCCAGGACGAAGAGGTCCTCGAACAGCGCGCGCGATCGACCCGGGTTCATGCCGACCCCGCGTCGATGAGGTTGTCCCGCAGCTCGTCGCGCGGCAGGAACGGAAACATGTCCTCGAGCCGCGGCGTCGCGATGCGCCCGTCGTCGAGCTGCCGCGAGCTCAGGCGCGGCTCGAAGCCCTGCGCGGGGTCGAGCATCGCCTCGATCAGCATCGGCCCGGGCGCGTCGAGCGCGTCGCGCAACGCGCCGGCGAAGTCGCGATCGGCGAGCCGCACGTGCGCGAGCCCGAAGGCCGCCGCGAGCCGGCCGAAGTCCGGGAAGCCGATGCCCGAAGCCGCGCTCTCGCCGGCCCGCCGCTTGAAGAAGTTCGTCTGCGACGTGCGGATCGACAGGTAGCCGCCGTTGTTCAGCACGACGAGCTTGACCGGGATGCCGGTGGTGGCCAGCGTCTGCAGTTCCTGGAGGTTCAGCATCAGGCTGCCGTCGCCGGCGATGCAGACGACGCGCCGCTGCGAGCCGCGCGCGTCGACCGCGCCGAAGTACGCGCCGATCGCGGCCGGCAGGTCGTAGCCCATCGACGCGCTGCCGGAGTTCGAGAACAGGCGCCCGCCCGACTTCAGGCGCGCCGTCTGGAACGACACGATGCACGCGGCCGCGTTGCCGGTCACGACGATGTCGTCGCCGTCGAGCTGGTCGAAGAGGCGTTCGACGAACGCGTACGGGTTGAGCGGCAGGCGTTCGTGCTGCGCGGCCTGGACGTTCGGGTAGCGCACGCCGCGTTCGCGACACCAGGCGAGCCACGCGGGATCGACGCGCGGTACCGGCTCGAGTCGTTCGACGGCATCGTGCAGCGCCACGCAGAACGCCCGCGCATCGGCTTCGATGCCCTCGGTCGCGCGATAGGTCGGCTTCCGCAGCTCGGCCGGGTCGATGTCGACGTGCACGACGTGCGCCGCGCTCGCGAACGAAGACCAGTTGTAGCTCGTCTGCCGGATGTTGAGACGCGAGCCGACGACGATCAGCAGGTCCGCGTTCTGCACGACGAAGTTGCCGGCGCGCGTCCCGATCGTGCCCGGCCGGCCGCAGAAGAGCGGATGGTCCGACGCGATCAGGTCGTGCGTCCACGCGGTGACGACGGGGATCCCGAGCCGTTCGGCGAGCGCCGTGAACGCGTCGATCGCGCCGGCGAGCCGCACGCCGGTGCCGCCCATCAGCACCGGCCGCTTCGCGGCTGCGATGCGACGCGCGAGGTCCGCGCAGCGCCCGGCCAGCGTCGCGTCGACCGCGCCGGCCTCCGGCACGTGGCGTTCGAGCGTCGCCGGATCGATCGTCGACGACTGCACGTCGATCGGGACGTCGAGCCACACCGGGCCCGGTCGGCCGCTGGTCGCGAGATGCCACGCCTTGTCGAACTCGAACGCGATGCGCGCCGGGTCGGTCACGACCGCGGCGTACTTCACGATCGGCGCGACGAGCCGCACGATTTCGGCCTCCTGGTCGCCGAGCTGCCGCAGCCCCGGGACCGGCGTCGCCGCGAGGCAGGTCTCGCGCTTCACCTGGCCCGAGAGGACGACCATCGGGATCGAGTCGGTCCACGCGCCGAAGACCCCGTTCATCGCGTTGATGCCGCCGGGACCGGTGGTGACGACGCAGACGCCGGGGCGGTCGGCGATCCGCGCATAGCCTTCGGCCGCCATCGCGCACGCCTGCTCGTGATGCTGGTAGACCGCCGTGATGCGCGGATGGAAGCCGAACGCGTCGTTCAGGAACATCGCGCCGCCGCCGGTCAGCGTGAAGACGTGATGGACGCCGGCGTCGGCGACCCGGTCGGCGAGGTATTCGGAGACGCGCATCGTCGTCATGTCGCGCGGCCGTTCAGAGCACGCGGACGCGCAGCGCGGGATGCCGGCGCCTGAAGTCGGCCACGACCGCATCGGCACCGACCGCGATCGCGATCGCGACGTTCGCATCGAGCGTCGTCGCGCGCCTGATCCCCTCGACGAACGACACGACGCGGCGTCCCGCGAGCGTCCGGCCCTGCTTGCCGACGTCGTTGTCGATGATGCAGTCGATCGCGCAGTCCCCGAGCGCCGTCTGCGCGAGCAAGCGTTGCGCATGCGACCCCGCGCCCCACAGCACGAGCGGCTGGCGCGCCGCGACCATGCGCGCGATCCACGCGCCGTCGGTCGCGGTCGCCGCCGCGGCCCGGCAGTCGGCGACGTAGCGCCGGATGCAGTCGATGC
>CAXTDA010000174.1:0-7886 GCA_964242935.1 uncultured Burkholderiaceae bacterium
TCGACCCGACGTTGAGCCCTTCGAGCAGTTGCGGACCGGCGGGGAACTCGGTCCATTTGACGTCGACGCCTTCGGCGGCGAGCCGCTTCTCGAGGGTGCCGCGCGCTTTCAGGATGACCAGCGTTCCGTACTTCTGGTAGCCGATGCGGATCGTCTTCGCAGCGTCGGCCGCGTGCGTCGGTGACGCCGCCGTCAGTGCGACGAGCGACGAAGCGGCGAAGAGGGTGAACACGACGCGCGATCGCACGACGCGGTACAGGCGGGCCGCGCCCGCGATGGATGCCTTGAACTTCATGGAGACTCCGGAACGAACGTCCGCGAGGGGACGGCAGTGCAGCGCTCGACCGCCGGTCAGGCGGGGTTGTCGACGTGACGGGATGTCACGCGCTACATCGCTCCGGGAAGTGTTCGGAGGAATACGGCGTCGAGGACTCGGCGACCTCCGCCTGTCGAGCCCGGCCCTGGTACTGCATCGCACGGTGCGAAAACGCCCGCGTCAAGGCGCCCTGGCGATCGAGCGATTCGATCAACGCATCGACCGCCGCGTCGAGGCGATGGGCGAGCGCGGGCCGCATCGTCGCCGCGCGGTCGGGGCCGTCGGGCCAGGCGACGTCCGCATCGGACGCGAACACCCCGGCCAGCACGTGGCGCGCCCCGAGCGCCGAGAGGACCGGCTTCAGGCTGTACTCGATCGCGAGTTGATGGCCGGCGCTGCCGCCGCTCGCCAACGGCAGGACCAGCTTGCCGGCCAGCGCCTTCTCGGGCAGCAGGTCGAGCAACGCCTTCAGGCCGCCCGGAATCGACGCGTTGTAGACCGGCGTCGCAATCAGGACGGCGTCGCTCGGCTCGACCCGCCGGCGGAAAGCGATCGCCGCGTCGCTACCGCTACGGGCGAGGATGAGGTCGGCCGGCGGCACGTCGCCCAGACCGAGGGGGTCGACCTCCAGGCCCGCCGCTCGAAGGCGCGCGGCGGCGTGCTCGAGCAAGGTGCTCGAACGCGAGGGGCGGGGAGAAGGGCTCCCGGAGATGGCGAGGATGGACATGGGCGAACCGGACCGAAAGCCTACCGGCATCCGTCGTTTCGCCAACGACTAAATCCTCGACTTGATCATCCTTCCGGTTATCAAGCGGTGCGAATTAAGTCAACATTGCATGAAGCAAGCAGGCGTCGGCGCTCGCGGAGCACCGACGCCGCATCAGGCGAACGAGTCGCCCGCGAGTTCTTCGCCCTTCGCTTCGACGTCCTTGACGGCAGCGTCCAGGCCCTGCTTCGCCTTGAGCGTCGTCTGCCCGAGCCCCATCAGTTCGGTCTTCCGGGCCATCAGCTGTTCGCCGAGCGCGACCAGGTCGAGACGCGACGCCTTTGCCTTCGGGAACATCTCGTTCTGTTCCTCCTTGACGTGATGCTTGACGAACTCGGACATCACCGTGACGCGCGCGTCGTACATCTCGTCGCCCGGCTCGACGTCGCGGACCTGCGCGATCAGCGCCTTGACGCTCGCATGCTCGACGGTCGCCTCGGGAACCAGTTCCTTGTCCTTCAGCGCTGCCTTGACCGCCGGATAGAAGATCTCCTCCTCGATCTGCGCATGGACCGTCAGCTCGAGGCACACCTGCGACACGATCGCCTTCTTCCGGGTGGCGCTGCGGGTCTTCTCGAAGCGGTCGAAGAGCTCGGTCACTGCCTTGTGATCGGCGCGAAGCAGCGCGATCGCATCCGGCGGCCGGGGGGCGCGCGTCGCCTTCTTGGCGACGGCCCGCTTCTTCACGGCGGGCGCCGAGCGGGCCTGCTTCGCGGTGGACTTGCTGCCGATCGCCGTCTTCTTCGTACTGGCCTTCGCCATGTGCATCTCCTGTGGGTCGATGGAGCAATGAAGATTGCTGATCCGCCTGACCCGCGATATCAGCAATCGCCGCAATGATCGCCTGAAGGCGCGTCCGTCGATGCGGCACGTGCAGCGCCAATCCATGTCACGAGGAAGAGCTTGGCCAGCGGCATCGAAGACGTCGTGCACCGCGCACCTGACGAACGCCGCGTAGCGCGTACCGACGCGGGGCTCTCGACCTTTGCCGATGCGGCCGAGCGAACCGGTGACGACGGCTCGCTTGTTATACTCCGGCGCCCCGGAGAGATGGATGAGTGGTTTAAGTCGCACGCCTGGAAAGCGTGTGTAGGTTCATAGCCTACCCGGGGTTCGAATCCCCGTCTCTCCGCCAGTCAGTCTTTGGTCTCCGCGCGGAGAGCATCGCCACGGGCGGACTAACTGTGCAGAGCAGTATCCGACTCATACGGATAGACCGACAAGGGCGGCGCTGGCGTCCCAGATCGCGACCTGCTCCACCGGATCATAGGACAGCTGGGGCGAACGACGCTCCTCGCACTTGATGAAGTATTTGCCGGTCACCGTCGCTAACTCGGCGGCGGTCGCCAGATAGAGGGCAGTTCGCGCCCCTTGCTCGGGCGTGAGCAGAAACAACTTGATCAGCCTGAGGAAGGGCTTGGCCCAAGTGGGGCTGATGTGGTCGACGATTCCCGTGCCGACCAGCCCGGGATGCAGCGCGTTGACGGTGACACCGCTGCCGTCGAGGCGCCCGGCCAGCACGTAGCCGCACATCACCATCGCCAGCTTGCTGCGCCCATACGTTCGCATGGCGTCGAAGCGGCGCTCTGCTTGAAGATCGTCGAGATCGAGGGGGACGGGTTTGACAGGGCCGATCTTGACCTCGCGGCTGTCACCCATTGCTTCCGACGCGACGTTCACGATCCGTGAGGGCGCGCTGGCTTTCAGTGTGTCCAGCAGCAGATTGGTCAGAAGAAACCAGCCGAGATGATTGATCGCGAGGTGCCGTTCGATGCCGTCGACGGTCAGGGCGCGCTCCCTGAAATGCGCGCCCGCATTGTTGACCAGGACGTGGAGGCTGGCATGCCGCGCGAGGAAAGCGCGAGCGAGTTGCCGGACATCGGTCTGGCGGGACAGATCGGCGGTCAGCGCCTCGACGGCTTCGTTCCCGGTCGCTTGAACGATCTCGTGCCGCAGCGTCTCGCCCTGCTCGGCCGTGCGGCAGACGACGATCACGGTCGCGCCACGTCGAGCCAGCTCGGTAGCGATCACCCGGCCCATGCTGCCGCTCGCGCCGGTCACCATGCAGACCCGGCCAGCCATCTGGCCGCGTTCCGCGGTCATGCCGCCGCAGTCATGCCGCTATCCTCGGCGCCTTGCCAATATCGGCCGTGCGTGCCGCCTCCTTGATCAGAAAGTCGGCCAGATCGGCACGTGAAATACGCGAGGTGATCCGGATTTTGAGGTCCGTTCCCGTCCGGTAACTCCCCGTCCTGGGGCCGTTGGTCAGCGCGGGTGGGCGAACGATCGTCCAATCGACATCGGACGCCCGGATCAGCGCCTCCATCGACTCCTTGTCCCGCATCTTGTTCTTGAGCGCGGCCCAAACCGCCAGGACGTAAAGCGAGTAGTCCCGACTCTCGGCCGCGCCGTGAGCGCTCACGACGACCAGGCGCCGGACCTCTTTGGTTCTCATCGCGGCCAGAATGGCGCGCACGCCATCGGTGCAGACCGTTACCGGACCCTTCTCGTTGGTCCCGAGCGCGCTGATCACGGCATCCTGACCGGCGACCACCTGCTCGACGATGTCCTGCCGGCCAAATTCGCCCACGACGACGTGCAGATGAGGGTTGCCTTCCAAGAACGCGACGCCCGCCTTGCGGACCATGACGGTGACTTCATGGCCAGCGTCCAGGGCTTGCTGAGCGACCTCGCGACCGCTGCCGCCGGTGGCTCCAAATACAGCGATCCGCATCACAAGACGCCTCCTTTTGCCCGTCAATACTTGGAATCTCCAAGCGAGAGACGGAGCTTGGGTTAATCGATTGGACTTGTCAAGCGTAGGATAATCAAAGTATAGTGCCGGATGGATCTCCCACGCGCGTCGGCAAATCTCATCTATGGATTGCTCGACGTGACGCGCGCGATCCATGACAGGACCGAGGTGCTCATCGGTGAAGTGCTGGCGGATCTGGATCTCACCCATGCGCTCGCCAACGCACTGTGGAAGCTTGATCCCGACGCGGAACCACCGTCCATGCGGGCGCTTGCGGCAAGTCTGTGCTGCGACCCATCGACCGTCACGTTCCTCGCGGACCGTCTCGAGGAGAAAGGTCTGATCCTCCGCCATGTCGACGCGAGGAACCGGCGTGTGAAGACGCTGGTGCTCACGCGCAAGGGGCGCGACTCCAGGCAGCGCCTGGTCGACGCGATGGCCAGCCACTCACCAGCCGCGCTGTTGCCGCCCGAGGAGCAAGAGCAGCTCTATCAACTGCTGTGTAAGGCCATGGCAGCGAGCGAAGCGAAGCGGCCGCAGGATCCTCCTTCCGGCCCGGTCAGGGTTGGCATGGGGCACGATGGCGTGGTCTAAGCGCTCCGGCCCACTTCCGTCAACAGCCAGGCCCGGAAGGCTTGCAACGCCGCATCCCCGCCCATCTCCCGGCGGTACACCAGGTAGTAGGAGAAGCTCGAGCGCAGCTTGAACGGAACGGGGCCGACCAACGACGTGGCTCGAGGTCGCTCGGTCGTCAACGCAGTGATCCCCAGGGCCAGCCCGACTCCGTCTTCGGCCGCATCGAGCGCCAATCCCGTGTGGCTGAAACGCGGGCCCCGCGAAACGTCGACGCCTTGCAGATCGGCCGCGTCGAGCCACACGTTCCAATCCGACTGTTCGGCATCGAAGTACACGGTGTCGTCGTGAATCAACGTCGTGCCCCGCAGGTCGCTCGCACGATCCGCCGGATTCTTCATTAGCGACGGCGCGCAAACGGCGGTGATCTCTGCGTCGAACAGCTTCTCGGAAACCAACCCGGTATAGATGCCGCGACCGAATCGGATGGAGACGTCCATGGGACCGACGTGGAGGCCTGGCTCGCCCGACGGGCCTGACGAATCCTCGCGAACGACATCCGCCACGCCCTCCCCGGTCGAGAAGCGCACCTCGATCTCGGGGTGACGATGCGTGAACGTGGCCAGACGCGGGAGCAGCCATCGGCTGGCGAACCCCGGGGGAACGGCCACCGTCAACGGCGGAATCTCCAGCTCGCGGGCCAGCGATCGAACAGCGTCTCGAAGCGTGTCGAACCCCTGTGTGATTCGAGGAAGGCAAGCCTTCGCGCTGTCGGTCAGTGCGACGCCGCGGGTGCCACGCACGAAGAGCTTCAACCCCAGAAACGACTCGAGCGCAGCAATCTGGTGACTGATGGCGCCGGGCGTCACGAACAACTCGTCGGCCGCCGCCACGAAGCTGAGGTGTCGGGCGGCCGACTCGAACGCCCGCAGGCCGTTGAGCGGTGGAGAGCGAAGGCGGCGCTTCATCGACGAGCTTTTCTCATCCGGGGATGATAAAGAATCGTTTGTTGCGGTGCAATATAAGGCGCAGATTGGGTCCATGACCAACCAGGAGCAGTCCGTGGACCTTCTCAAGCATTCATCGCCCCTCCTTCTCGTGAAGGGCACCTCGATCACGCTGACCGACGCGACATCGACGATCATTCGTTGCCGCTTCGGTTCGCTCTGGGTCACCCAGAACAACGACGTGCGCGACGTAGTGCTGGAGACCGGTGGCGAGTTCCGTCCCGATCGCAAGGGGCCCGTCGTGATCTATGCGCTCGCGCCGTCGCGCGTGTCGTGGGGTCCCGCCGTGCCGCAAGCGCGCTCATCGTGGAGAGCGTTCGCGTCGCGGCTGGTCCAGCGACTGATCTCGTCGGTGGAATCCAGGCACCCGACCATCGAGTGACGCGAGAAAAAACGCCCCGCGAAGGCGGGGCGTTTACGGAGCGCTGCTTCCAGCCGCGCCGGCCTATTTCAGGCTGGCGTTCAGGTCCTGCGCCATCTTCAGGTGTTCCTGCAACGTCGGCAGCGTCTTCCCGGCCCAGGCCTGCAGGTCCGCATCCTTGCCCGACTTGGCTTCCTTCTCGAACAGCGAGACGGTCGACTTGTGGTCGCTCACCATCTGCTTCATGTACGCCTTGTCGAAGTCGGCACCCGACAGCTTCGACATCTTGTCGAGGTCCTTTTGATGCGCCTTGTCGATCGTGCCCGGCGGCGTGACGCCCTTCGCGGTCGCGGCGCTCGTCAGTTCGGTGTTCGCCTTCGTATGATCGGCGACCATGCGCGCGGCGAAGTCCTTCACGGCCGGGTTGGTCGCCTTGTCCTTCGCGACCGTGCCGGCCTGGACCTCGGTCATGCCGCCGATCGCGGCCTTCTGGACGAACGTGCGGTCGCCGCCGGGGACGTTGCCGCCGGTCGCGCTGGTCATCGGATCCGCCGCGTGCGCGAGACCGGCGGCCCCGAAGGCGAGCGTCAACGCGGTCAGGCTCGATGCGAGGAAATTCGTGTTGTTGCGATTCATGTGTGCTCCTGGATGAGTGGATGTGTGCTCGCCTCGACCGATCACGGGTCGACGGCGCAGGACGACGATTTTGGGTGGCGCGAAGCCACTCCCTTTCGGACGAATGCTGATCGACCCCTCGTTGCGAGGACGGTGAGGGGTCGGATCGCGCGGCAGGGGCCTTCTCAGCCGCCGCCGATGCCGGTGGTCACCTTGCCGGAACCGCCGCACTCCGGGCATTCGCCTTGCCCGTCGCGACCGCTGCCGTTGCAGCGGGGGCAGACGTTCTCGCCGGTGCCGGGCGTTCCGGGGGACGCGTCGTCGCCGGGGTCCAACGGGGTTTCGTTCTGTTGCATGGCAGTCTCCTCGGTCATCGATCGCTCGAACGATCTGGCCGAGACTCAGCAAACCGCGTTCCCGCACGACTGACGCCGGGGCGCGCCGTCACGCTCGGCGCTCCACCTCCTCGCGCTTCGCAGCGGGCCGACGTTCGAGTCGCCGAACGCGAACGGAGGGTGGGACGGTAAGATTTCGATCCCATGTCCTTCGGATCGTCACCTCACGCCGATGCGCGGCACGCCCTCCGTTCCCATCCCCCGCAGTCCGGGCCGCCGCGCCGTCTCGCGCGCGATCTTCCTCAGCCGCTGGCTGCAGTTGCCGCTCTACGTCGGACTGATCGCGGCGCAGGGCGTCTACGTCTGGCAGTTCTGGGTCGAGCTCGGGCACCTGCTGTCGGCCGTGCTCGGCGACGCGCACGCCGTGCAGGGGGTGACCTGCTCGGTCCAGGCGGCGGGTACCGACTGCAGCAAGCTGCCGGTCGCATCGACGCTGTCCGAGGCCACCGTGATGCTGGTCGTGCTCGGTCTCGTCGACGTCGTGATGATCTCGAACCTGCTGATCATGGTCATCATCGGCGGCTACGAGACGTTCGTCGCGCGCCTCGACCTCGACGACCATCCCGACCAGCCCGAGTGGCTGTCGCACGTCAACGCGTCGGTCCTGAAGGTCAAGCTCGGGACGGCGATCATCGGCATATCGTCGATCCATCTGCTGAAGACGTTCATCAACGCGTCGCAATACGACGCGAAGACGCTGATCGGCCAGACCGCGATCCATCTGGCCTTCCTGTTGTCGGCGATCGCGATCGGCTACGCCGAGCGGATCGTCTATCAGGATCAGGGCAACGCCAATGGATCCGAGCCGCATTGAAGGAGACTTTATGACGACCATCAAGCAGGCCGACCTCATCGCGTCCGTCGCCGGTGCGTTGCAGTTCATCAGCTACTACCACCCGGTCGACTACATCCGGCATCTCGCGCGTGCTTACGAGCGCGAGCGGAACCCGGCGGCGAAGGACGCGATCGCGCAAATCCTCACGAACAGCCGGATGTGCGCCGAAGGGCATCGGCCGATCTGCCAGGACACCGGCATCGTCAATGTCTTCCTGAAGATCGGCATGGACGTGCGCTGGGAAGGCTTTTCGAACGATGGAA
>CAXTDA010000175.1:0-7844 GCA_964242935.1 uncultured Burkholderiaceae bacterium
TCGAGAAGGCGCAGAAGGGCATCGTCTACATCGACGAGATCGACAAGATCTCGCGGAAGTCCGACAACCCGTCGATCACGCGCGACGTCAGCGGCGAAGGCGTGCAGCAGGCGCTGCTGAAGCTGGTCGAGGGCACCCTCGCGTCGGTGCCGCCGCAGGGCGGCCGCAAGCACCCGAACCAGGACTTCGTGCAGATCGACACGACGAACATCCTGTTCATCTGCGGCGGCGCGTTCGACGGGCTCGAGAAGGTGATCCGCAACCGCTCGGAGCGTAGCGGCATCGGCTTCGGCGCCGAGGTCAAGAGCCAGTCGGATCGCGCGGTCGGCGACGTGCTCCGCGACGTCGAGCCCGAGGACCTGATCAAGTTCGGCCTGATTCCCGAACTGGTCGGCCGCCTGCCGGTGGTCGCGACGCTGAACGAGCTGAACGAGGAAGCGCTGATCGAGATCCTGGTCGAGCCGAAGAACGCGCTCGTCAAGCAGTACCAGAAGCTGCTCGCGATGGAGGGGGTCGAACTCGAGATCCGGCCGGCGGCGCTGCTCGCGATCGCAAAGAAGGCGCTGAAGCGGAAGACGGGGGCACGCGGCTTGCGGTCGATGCTGGAACACGCGCTGCTCGACGTAATGTTCGAGCTGCCGAGTTCGAAAGGCGTCGTCCGCGTCGTGCTCGACGAGAACCAGATCAACGGTGGGGTGAAGCCGCTGTTGATCTACGGCGATCAGCCGAAGGTGGCGGGTTTGAGTTGATCGAGCGGACGAGCGGGGCGATTGGGGCCCTGTCCGGCCGGTTCGGCCGCCGCGTATCGCCGTAAAGTTGCAGGGACGTCGGAGGTCGACGTCGACGGGTGAGGAGCGCCGCCAATCGAGCGGCGCCGGTCGGGCCGCTGGTGCCGACCTCGAAAACGAGCCGGCTTCAATCGAAAAGCCGTTCATGCAGTCTGCGTGAGCGGCTTTTTGTTTGGGGCTGTCGTGGTGTTCGCCCCGGGCATGCAGACCGTCGACTCTTGCAACCGGCGCGCCCGTCATCACCTACGACGGGTTCGTATCGAAAGGAACAACATGGCCTTGAGCACGAGTTTGTCGGACGAGCGCATCCAGCTGCCGCTGCTGCCTCTTCGCGACGTGGTGATTTTTCCGCACATGGTGATCCCGCTGTTCGTGGGACGCCCGAAGTCGATCAAGGCGCTCGAGACGGCGATGGAAGCGGGCAAGAGCATCATGCTCGTCGCCCAGAAGACCGCGTCGAAGGACGAGCCGTCGCCCGAGGACATCTACGAGATCGGCTGCGTCTCGAACATCCTGCAGATGCTGAAGCTGCCGGACGGGACGGTGAAGGTGCTCGTCGAAGGGGCGCAGCGGGCCCGCATCCACAAGATCGAGGAAACCGACACGCACTTCGTCTGCGACCTGACGCCGGTCGCGCCGGACGAGGAGGCCAACGCCGAGCTCGAGGCGATGCGCCGCGCGATCGTCCAGCAATTCGACCAGTACGTGAAGCTGAACAAGAAGATCCCGCCGGAGATCCTGACCTCGCTGTCGGGGATCGACGACTCGGGTCGGCTCGCGGACACCATCGCGGCGCACCTGCCGTTGAAGCTCGAGCAGAAGCAGGCCGTGCTCGAGATGTTCAAGGTCTCCGAGCGCCTCGAGCACCTGCTGACCCAGCTCGAGACCGAGCTCGACATCCTGCAGGTCGAGAAGCGCATCCGCGGCCGCGTCAAGCGGCAGATGGAGAAGAGCCAGCGCGAGTACTACCTGAACGAGCAGGTCAAGGCGATCCAGAAGGAGCTCGGCGAAGGCGAGGACGGGGCCGAGATCGAGGAGCTCGAGAAGAAGCTGAAGGCCGCCCGCATGCCGAAGGAAGCGAAGACGAAGGCGGAGGCCGAGCTCAAGAAGCTGAAGCTGATGTCGCCGATGTCGGCCGAGGCGACCGTCGTTCGCAACTACCTCGACACGCTGATCGGCCTGCCGTGGAAGAAGAAGAGCAAGGTCACCAACGACCTGAAGCTCGCCGAGAAGGTGCTCGACGAGGACCACTTCGGCCTCGACAAGGTCAAGGAACGCATCCTCGAATACCTCGCGGTCCAGCAACGCGTCGACAAGCTGAAGGCGCCGATCCTGTGCCTGGTCGGCCCACCGGGCGTCGGCAAGACGTCCCTCGGGCAGTCGATCGCCCGCGCGACGAACCGCAAGTTCGTCCGCATGGCGCTCGGCGGCGTGCGCGACGAGGCCGAGATTCGCGGCCATCGCCGCACCTATATCGGCTCGATGCCGGGCAAGGTGTTGCAGAGCCTGTCGAAGGTCGGTGTCCGCAATCCGCTCTTCCTGCTCGACGAGGTCGACAAGATGGGGATGGACTTCCGCGGCGATCCGGCGTCGGCGCTGCTGGAGGTGCTCGATCCCGAGCAGAACCATACGTTCCAGGACCACTATATCGAAGTCGACTTCGACCTGTCGGACGTGATGTTCGTCGCCACGTCGAACTCGTTCAACATCCCGCCGGCGCTGCTCGACCGGATGGAAGTGATCCGCCTGTCCGGTTACACCGAGGAGGAGAAGGTCAACATCGCGTTGCGCTATCTGCTGCCGAAGCAGGTCAAGAACAACGGCGTCAAGAAGGAGGAGCTTCTGGTCGCCGAGAGCGCGATCCGCGACATCATCCGTTACTACACGCGCGAGGCCGGCGTGCGGGCGCTCGAGCGCGAGATCTCGAAGATCTGCCGCAAGGTCATCAAGATGCTGCTGCTGAAGAAGCACGACGGGAAAGTGCAGGTCACCGCGCGCAACCTCGACAAGTTCCTCGGCGTGCGTCGCTTCAACTTCGGGATGGCCGAGAAGGAGAACCAGATCGGCCAGGTCAACGGGCTCGCCTGGACCGAGGTCGGCGGCGACCTGCTGACGATCGAGGTCGCGGTGATGCCCGGCAAGGGCCGCATCGAACGCACCGGCTCGCTCGGCGACGTGATGAAGGAGTCGGTCGAGGCGGCGCGCTCGGTGGTTCGCGCGCGGTCTCGCCAGCTCGGCATCCCGGCCGACACGTGGGAGAAGCGCGACATCCACGTCCATGCGCCCGAAGGCGCGACGCCGAAGGACGGCCCCTCGGCGGGCGCCGCGATGACGCTCGCGATGGTCTCGGCGCTGACCCAGATCCCGATCCGGGCCGACGTCGCGATGACCGGCGAGATCACGTTGCGTGGCGAGGTGCTGCCGATCGGCGGCCTGAAGGAGAAGCTGCTCGCGGCGCATCGCGGCGGCATCAAGACCGTGCTGATCCCCGAAGAGAACGTGAAGGACCTGCACGAGATCGCCGAGAACGTGAAGAATCGTCTGGAGATCATCCCGGTCAAGTGGATCGACCGTGTCTTCGAGATCGCGCTGGAGCGTCAGCCGGTCCCGTTGCCGGAAGAAGACGTCGTCGTCGCCCCCGCGGTCGCGCCGGTCATTGCGAACGAGCAGCATGCGGAAGAGAGCAAGCTCGTGAAGCACTGACGGGACCCGGGTCTCGCCGAGAAGCGCGTGGCTGCGGCCACGCGCTTTTTTTTCGCGGTCGCTCCGCGCGAGCATCACACCGCCTTGACACCTCATCCCCGCGATTGCTTAATGGACGGCCGTTCGAGGCGGACGTCGATCGAACGAACCATGAAGGGATGTCGATGAACAAGTCGGAGCTGATCGATCACATCGCCAGGTCGGCCGACCTCTCGAAGGCCGCCGCCGGCAGGGCGCTCGAATCCTTCGTGGGCGGTATCAAGACGACGTTGAAGAAGAACGGCAGCGTGACCCTGGTCGGCTTCGGTACCTTCACGGTCGGCAAGCGGGCGGCGCGGACGGGACGCAATCCGCAGACCGGTGCATCGATCCGGATCAAGGCGGCGAAGGTCCCGAAGTTCCGCGCTGGAAAGGCCTTGAAGGATGCAGTAAACTAGCGCGCTTTCCACGACCGACCCGTGAAGGCGGCGATGTCGGTTCATGGTGGAGGGCGAGGCGGCAGGGTGCTTAGCTCAGTTGGTAGAGCGGCGCCCTTACAAGGCGTAGGTCGGGAGTTCGAGCCTCTCAGCACCCACCAGAAGCCGCTGCAACATCGGCGTCGGCTTCACCCTCGCGACCTCGTGGTTCGCTTGTTCCGGAGTGGTAGTTCAGTTGGTTAGAATACCGGCCTGTCACGCCGGGGGTCGCGGGTTCGAGTCCCGTCCACTCCGCCAGATGCACTGCGAAGGGCCGCCTTGGAGCGGCCCTTTTCATAGGCCGAGCTGAATTGCGGTATCTGACGTCTCACCCAATCGTGCCCGAGACGGCGTCCCGGCTCTGCAGGCTCGTCTTCCGGCAAATCAGGCGAAGGGCGCCGCTCGTCACTATGCAGCGTTGCCACGGTCTCCCTCCACGTTCCGCGAACGGACCCTCGCTGGCAATCCCTAAATTCCATGACTGACGCAATCGGCAGACAGGCGGCGCGACTTGGCGAATCCGTTCGCGTCGCCAAGGAGGTCGGCGAGCGAGGCGGCGCGCCGCTCGGAAGAACGCGCGAGTCGGCGATGGTGCTCGCCACCGCTGCCCCGACCGATGGGGCTTACCGCGTGTTCAAGCGACTGCTCGATGCGGACGGCCTTCGCTATGCGCTCTATTCGATCCTGCGCCTGACCGACTACCGCTTCATCAGCGTGTTCCGACTGGAAGACGGGATGATCCGGTCGCTCGCGCACGTCGACCGCGAAGACCTGTCGGTGCAGGAGACCGAGACCTCGGCCGAGTCGGCCAGCTACTGCTGCTACGTACGAAGCGAGGACGGTCCGTTCGTCGTGGTCGATGCGTTGGTCGATCCCCGGGTCGAGGACCACGCCAAGCGACCGGATCTTCGCGCCTACTGCGGGATCCCGATCGCGTCGGCGGACGGGCGTCTGCTCGGGACGCTCTGCCATTACGACATCGTTCCGCGCGATCCGGCTCAGCTGAACAACGAGCTCCTGGCGCAGGTCGCGAGCGAGATCGTCCGGTCGGGATGGATCGAGCAACGCGACCCGGAGCGGTAGACGGGACATCCGCAGCGGCCTGCACGCCGATTCGAGCGGATCGGATCATGAGACGCCGGGACCTCCTGTTCGCCTCCGCCCTCGCGCCGCTCGCGACTCCGTCGGTGGCCGTCTCGTCGCGACGTTACGCCGGAAGCAGGCTGCTCGAGGAGACGTCGGCCACGGACCTGCTCCGGGCGATGGCCGACGGCCGACTGACCGCGGTCGCGCTGGTGCGGCAATGCCTTGCCCGCATTGCATCCGTCGACCGTCGCGGACCGCGCCTGAACAGCATCATCGAACTGAATCCGGACGCCGTCGACATCGCACGGACGCTCGACGTCGAGCGGGCCGCGGGTCGCGTCCGCGGTCCGCTGCACGGCCTGCCGATCGTGCTGAAGGACAACATCGCGACCGGCGATGCCATGTGTACGACGGCCGGTTCGCTCGCGCTCGACGGCATCCACGCGACACGCGACGCGCATTGCGTCACGCGGTTGCGGGCCGCGGGCGCGGTGGTCGTCGGCAAGACCAACCTGAGCGAATGGGCCAACATCCGCTCGACGCGGTCGACGAGCGGCTGGAGCGGGCGGGGCGGCCTCACCCGCAACCCGTATGCGCTCGACCGCAGCACGAGCGGGTCGAGCTCGGGCACCGCGGCGGCCGTCGCCGCGAGCCTCGTCCCGTTCGGCGTCGGCACCGAGACCGACGGGTCGATCGTTTCGCCGGCGTCGCTGAACGGCTTGGTCGGCTTCAAGCCGACCGTCGGCCGCATCAGCCGCGACGGCGTGATCCCGATCGCGCACAGCCAGGACACCGCGGGTCCGTTGGCGCGCAGCGTCGCCGACGCGGCGCTGCTGTTCGCGGCGATGGCCGGCCCCGACGACGCCGATGCGGCGACCCGTTCCGCGCCCGCGGACGACCCGGCGCACTGGACGCTCGCTCCCGATGCGCTGCACGGTGCACGGCTCGGCATCGCACGCGCCTATCGATCCGGATTCGACGAGATCAACGCGGTCTTCGATCGCGCCGTGGCGGACCTGCGCGCGCTCGGCGCCGAAGTCGTCGACGACGTCGACCTGCCGCAGCCGACGTATCGTGCCGCCGAGCGCCTCGTGCTGCTCCACGAGTTGAAGCACGACCTCGCCGCGTGGTTGAAGGCCTTCGCGCCCCATGCGGCCGTGGCGTCGCTGGCGGACGTCATCGCGTTCAACCGGGCGCACGCCGCGACCGAGATGCCGTGGTTCGGCCAGGAACTGTTCGAGCAGGCGGACGCGCTCGGTGGGCTCGACGCGCCCGAGTACCTCGAGGCGCGCGCGGCTTGCGTACAGGGCGCGCGGACCGACGGCCTCGACGCGGCGTTCGACCGATACCGGCTCGATGCGGTGATCGCGCCGACCGGCGGCGTCGCCTGGCTGATCGACCCGATCGCCGGCGACCATTCGAGCGGCGGCTTCGCGGGTCCCGCGGCGATCGCCGGTTATCCGCATTTGACGGTGCCGGCCGGTTTCGTGCGCGGCCTGCCGACCGGCCTGTCGTTCGTCGGCCGCGCGTTCAGCGACCGCCGGCTGCTCGACTTCGGTCATGCGTACGAACAGGCGACGCGTCATCGCCGGCCACCCGGCTATCCGCCGCGCAGCGTGCCCGCCTGAGCCGGGGTGAACGCCGCCCGTCCTGCGCGGTTGCCGGGGTCCGGTCGCGCTGGTAGGATGCGCCGCTCCCGACGGTCGGCAGCGCATCGATCCGCCGGACCTCCGCCCGGGCGACGCGCCTCGGGATCGTCGAACGCCCGTTCGGCACGCGCGTCAAAGGCCTTCGGCGCCCGCAGCGCAAGTCCCTCCAACCACCCGGGTCCACGCGCCATGTTCGATTTCATTCGCTCGCATCAGCGCCTGATGCAGTTGATCCTGCTGGTCTTGATCGTCCCGTCGTTCCTCTTCTTCGGCGTACAAGGTTACGAGCGCATGAGCCAGAACTCGCATGCCGTCGCGAAGGTGGCCGGCCAGGACATCAGCCAGGGCGAGCTCGACAACGCGCAGCGCGAACAGCTCGCGCGGATGCGGCAGACCTACGGTCCGTCGATCGATGCCGCGATGTTCGACACGCCGGAAGCCCGGGCGCAGACGCTCGACGGCCTGATCGGTCAGCGGGTGTTGATGTCGCAGGCGAGGAAGCAGGCGATCGGCGCGTCCGACGATCAGGTTCGACAGACGATCATGGCCATCCCGTCGCTGCAGGAGGATGGCCGTTTCAGCCAGGACCGGTACCAGTCGCTGCTCGCGCAGCAGGGGCTGACGCGCGTCGGCTTCGAGGAGCGGCTCCGCGGGGACCTGGCGATGCAGCAGCTCAGCACCGCGATCGAGAACTCGGTGATCGTGCCGAAGAGCGTCGTCGACCGCTTCGCGACCATCGTCGGCCAGCGCCGCGAGGTCCACCCGCTGGTGCTGAAGCTCGCGGACTATCGCGGCCGCGTGGTGCTCGCAGCCGATGCCGCGCAGAAGGAATACGACGCGCATCCGGACGCCTACATGACGCCCGAGACCGCGAAGGTCGAATACGTCGCGCTCGCGGCCGATGCGCTCGCGAAGTCGGTCACGGTGCCCGAAGCGGACGCCCGCGCTTTCTACGAACAGAACCGGAAGCGCTACGAGATCCCGGAGCAACGCCGCGCGAGCCACATCCTCGTCGCCGTCGCCAAGGACGCGAGCGACGCCGATCGCGCGAAAGCCAAGGCGAAGGCCGAGGACCTGCTCGCGAAGGTGCGCGCCAATCCGGCGGACCTGCCGAAGCTCGCGAAGCAGTCGTCCGACGATCCGGGATCGGCGGCGAACGGCGG
>CAXTDA010000176.1:0-3246 GCA_964242935.1 uncultured Burkholderiaceae bacterium
CCTGGATCAGCGCGCGGTAGCGCTCGGCCTCGACGGTCCAGTCGGTGCCGCTGTCCAGATGCGGCACCGGCGACAACACGTAGAACGCATCGCAACCGTCCGGCGCGAGCGACGGATCGGTCGCGGTCGGCCGGTGCAGGTAGAGGCTGAAGTCGTCGGCGAGATGCTTGTGCTCGAAGATGTCGACGAGGAGTTCGCGATAGCGCGGACCGAGGAGGATCGTGTGATGCGCGACGTCGGGATAGCGCCGGCTGGTGCCGAAGTACCAGACGAACAGGCTCATCGAATAGCGCGCGCGTTCGATCTTCCGGTCGGTCCAGCGCTTCCGGTGCTCCGGTGCGACCAGGTGGCGATAGGTCCACGCCGAATCGCAGTTCGACACCACGACGTCGGCCGCGATCGTCTCGCCGCCCGCGAGCCGCACGCCGGCGGCCGACGGCTTCGCGCCGCGGCGATCGCGCGTGCAGATCTGCGCGACGCGCGACGCGCAGCGCACCTGCCCGCCCTGCCCCTCGATCAGGTCCACCAGCCCGTCGACGAGACGGCCGGTCCCGCCCATCGGAAAGTGCACGCCCCAGCGGCGCTCGAGGAACGCGATCAGGCAGTACACCGATGTGGTCGCGAACGGATTGCCGCCGACCAGCAGCGACTGGAACGTCAGCACGACCCGCAGGCGCGCGTCGGTCACGTGCTTCGCCGCGAGCGAATGGACCGTGCGGTACGCCTCGAGCTTCAGCAGGTGCGGCAGCACGCGCGCCATGTCGCTCCACGCGTCGAACGGCTGGTCGCCGAGCTGCTCGAAGCCGACCCGATAGATCGCCTCGCTCGCGGCGAGGAAGCGCGCGTAGCCGTCGACGTCGCCCGGCGCGATGCGCGCGACCTCGGCCCGCATCGTCGCGGCATCGCCGCTGTATTCGAAGCGTTCGCCGTCGTCGAACACGATGCGGTAGAACGGCGCGACGGGACGCAGATCGACGTCGTCGGCGAGGCGTCGTCCGGCCAGCGCCCAGAGCTCCTCGAACAGGAACGGCGCGGTGATGACGGTGGGCCCGGCATCGAACGTGAAGCCGTCCTGGCGATGCACGACGGCGCGGCCGCCCGGCCGGTCGCCCTGCTCGAGCACCGTGACACGGTACCCTCGTGCACCGAGGCGGACCGCGGCGGCCAGACCGCCGAAACCGCTGCCGATCACGACCGCATGGGGCCGCGAATCGCGGGTCGCCGCGGCAACGCCGGCGTCGGCGGGAAGCGATGTCCTGACTGTCAACATTGATGGATAGTATGGGTGTCAATTAAATCTGACAACTCCCCGCGGCTTTTCGCACGTTCGCTCGATGTCCGCGGCCTCGCGTGCAGCCGCGGCGGCCGCGCGCTGTTCGACGGCATCGACCTCGTGCTCGCGCCGTGCGACCTGCTGTGGCTGCGGGCGGCGAACGGCTACGGCAAGACCACGCTGCTTCGCGCGATCGCGGGCCTGTCGAAGCCCGATGCCGGCACGATCGCGTGGTCCGGCGCGGACGCGCCGCTGTACTTCGTCGCGCACGCGAACGCGCTGAAGGGCGACCTGACGGTGGTCGAGTCGTTGCGGCATCACGCGCGGCTGCACGAACTCGCGGTCGACGCGGCGACGATCGACGCGACGCTGACCCGCTTCGGACTGCGGGCGCGACGGCATGTCCCGACGCGTGCGTTGTCGCAGGGTCAGCGTCGCCGCGTGGCGCTCGCGGCGCTCGCGATCGGTCGACCGGACGCGACCTGGATCCTCGACGAGCCGTACGACGCGCTCGACGCCGACGGCGCCGCGATCGTCGATGCGCTGCTGGTCGAGCACGCGACCGCGGGCGGCAGCGTGCTGTTCACGAGCCACGTGGCGCCGTCGCTCGACGCGGCACGACTGCGCGTGCTCCGCCTCGACGGGCGCGCGAAGGCGGACGGGTGACGAGCCGCTTCCCGATCGTCTTCGCGGCGGTCCTCGCGCGCGACCTGCGGCTCGCGGCGCGCCGTCGCGTCGACGTGTTGCTGCCGATCGCGTTCTTCGTCGTCGCCGCGAGCCTGTTCCCGCTCGGGATCGGTCCCGAACCGCAGACGTTGCGGCAGATCGCGCCCGGCATCGTCTGGGTCTGCGCGCTGCTCGCGACGTTGCTGTCGGTGCATGCGCTCTACGCGACGGACCTCGACGACGGGTCGCTCGACCAGCTGCTGCTCGCGGCCGGCTCGCCGCTGCCGGTCGCGCTCGCGAAGGCGCTCGCGCACTGGCTGCTGACCGGACTGCCGCTGACGATCGCGGCGCCGCTGCTCGGCCTGCTGTTCGACATCGATGCGCGCGCGGTGCTCGCGCTCGCGGCGTCGCTGCTGCTCGGCACGCCGGTCCTGAGCCTGCTCGGCAACCTCGGCGCCGCGCTGACGCTGGGCGTCCGGAGCGGCGGCGTGCTGCTGATCCTGCTGATCGTCCCGCTCTGCATCCCGACGCTGATCTTCGGCAGCGGCGCAGTCGCCGCGATCGACGCCGGCCTCTCGGCACGCGCGCACTTCTCGCTGCTGGGCGCGCTGGCGATCCTGACGCTGCTGCTCGCACCACCCGCCACCGCGGCGGCATTGCGCATCGCGACCGACTGAGCGAACCGGTAAAGCAGCTCGCCGACTGCATGTCGGTCTCGGCACGACGACCGCGGCCGCGTGAGGCGCGACATCGCGGCGCGCCTCGCCGAGACCGACATGCAGGCGCTCGCGGCCGATCCGGCTTCGCGCCGACCCGATGCGGGCGCCGCGGCGGGCCGCTCCGCACGCATCGCGATAAACTCCACGCTTCGTTGCAGCGCCGGTTCACGTTGCGACCCCCGCGAAAGGGACCACCGCCGGCCGTGCGGCGTTCGACGGCCGCACTCCGCGCACTCCCGATTTCGCGACGACGTGATGACGTGACGACGTGATGAATTCAGCGAGACCGTTCCACCTGTTCCACTTCGCTTCGCCGGCGCGGTTCTACGCGCTCGCGACCCGGCTGCTGCCGGCGTTGTGGGGCATCGCGATCGTGCTCGCGCTCGCCGCGCTGTACATCGGCTTCTTCGTCGCCCCCACCGACGCGACGCAGGGCGACGCCTATCGGATCATCTTCATCCACGTGCCGGCGGCGTGGATGTCGATGGTCCTCTACCTCGCGATGGCCGCGTGGGCCGCGGTCGGCTGGGCCTTGAACGCGCGGCTCGCGTCGATGTTCGCGCGGGCGATCGCGCCCACCGGCGCGAT
>CAXTDA010000176.1:3346-7823 GCA_964242935.1 uncultured Burkholderiaceae bacterium
TGAACGCGCGGCTCGCGTCGATGTTCGCGCGGGCGATCGCGCCCACCGGCGCGATGTTCACGTTCCTCGCGCTCTGGACCGGCGCGTTGTGGGGACGACCCACCTGGGGCACGTTCTGGGTCTGGGACGCGCGTCTGACGTCGGAACTGATCCTGCTTTTCCTCTACCTCGGCTATCTCGCGCTGGTCGAGGCGATCGACGACCCCCGTCGTGCGGACCGGGCCGGCGCGTTGCTGGCCATCGTCGGCAGCGTCAACGTGCCGATCATCTACTTCTCGGTGAAGTGGTGGAACACACTGCACCAGGGCGCGTCGATCACGCTGTCGTCCGCGCCGACGCTGGCGCAGTCGATGCTGCTCGCGATGGGGCTGATGACGCTGGCGTTCTGGGCCTACGCGTTCGCGGTCGTGTTCAAGCGCACGCAGGCGATCGTCGCCGAACGCGAACGGCATGCGCAGTGGCTCGTCGAACGACGGACGTCCGCGTTGCCGACGAGGGCCGCCGCGTGAACTGGTCCGGTCCGTCCGACTTCCTCGCGATGGGCGGCTATGCCGTCTACGTGTGGGGGGCCTACGGCGTCACGGCGGCCTGCATGCTGCTCGACCCGATCCTCGCGGCGCGACGTCATCGAGCCGCGCTCCGCGACGCGGCAGAAGGCGGGGACGACGCATGACGCCGCGCAAGAAGCGCTTCGCGATCGCGGGCGGCGTGCTGGTCGCGGTCGCGGCGGCGGTCGCGCTGATCCTGAACGCGTTCCAGAGCAACCTCGTGTTCTTCTACTCGCCGACGCAGGTCGCCGCGCACGAAGCGCCGGCCGGCCGCAGCTTCCGCATCGGCGGGATGGTCGAGGAAGGCACGCTGCAGCGCGACGGCACGCACATCCGCTTCGTCGTCACCGACACCGCGAAGAGCGTGCCGGTGCGCTACGTCGGCATCCTTCCGGACCTGTTCAAGGAAGGCAAGGGCGTCGTCGCGCAGGGACAGCTCGAGAACGGCGTCTTCGTCGCGCGCGAGATCCTCGCGAAGCACGACGAGAACTACATGCCGCCCGAAGCGGCCGAAGCGATGAAGCGCGCACAGCAGGGCAAGGGCCAGAAGCTCGCCGAGACGATCGTGCCGTCGCCGAACGCGCCGGACATCCGGCCGACGCAGACGAGATAGTCATGAAGCGGATTTTCGGCCCCCTGCCATGAAGACGAACCCGCCATCTCCTGGAGGACCCGTGCAGTTCGCTCGATCAGCGGTGAAGCGGTCAACGACGAAGCCGCTCGTGGTATCGAGGTCGATCGTCGTCGTTCGGCCGGAGCGTACGGGCTTGATGCCGGAGCATGCGATCCGATGATCCCCGAACTCGGTCACTTCGCCCTCTGGCTCGCGCTCGGCGTCTCGCTCGTCCTCGGCACGATGCCGATGCTCGGCGCCGCGCGCGGCCGCGGCGACTGGATGAGCCTCGCCCGCCCGTCCGCGGGCGTCCTGTTCGCGCTCGTCGCGATCGCGTTCGCGTGCCTCGCCGCCGCGTTCGCCGCGAACGACTTCTCGGTCGTCTACGTCGCGAGCAACTCGAACCGCCTGCTGCCGCTGCACTACCGCCTGACTGCGGTGTGGGGCGGCCACGAGGGCTCGATCCTGCTGTGGCTGCTGATGCTGACCTTCTGGGCCGCGTGCGTCGCGCGGTTCAGCCGGCACCTGCCGGACGCGCTCGCGGCCCGCATCCTCGCGGTGATGGGGTGGCTGTCGTTCGGCTTCCTGCTGTTCGTGCTCGCGACATCGAACCCGTTCGACCGGCTCTTCCCCGCGGCGCCCGAAGGCCGCGACCTGAACCCGCTGCTGCAGGACCCGGGGATGGTGATCCATCCGCCGATGCTCTACATGGGCTACGTCGGGTTGTCGGTCGCGTTCTCGTTCGCGGTCGCGGCGCTGATCGGCGGCGAGCTCGACGCGGCGTGGGCGCGCTGGGCGCGGCCGTGGACCACCGCCGCGTGGTTCTTCCTCACGATCGGCATCGCGCTCGGCAGCGGCTGGGCCTATTACGAGCTCGGCTGGGGCGGCTGGTGGTTCTGGGACCCGGTCGAGAACGCGTCGTTCATGCCGTGGCTGGTCGCGACCGCGCTGATCCATTCGCTCGCCGTCACCGAGAAGCGCGGCAGCTTCAAGTCGTGGACCGTCCTGCTCGCGATCCTCGCGTTCTCGCTGTCGCTGCTCGGGACCTTCCTGGTCCGCTCGGGCGTGCTGTCGTCGGTCCACGCGTTCGCGACCGACCCGACACGCGGGCTCTTCATCCTGGCCTTCCTCGTGATCGTGATCGGCACGTCGCTCGCGCTCTACGCGTGGCGCGCGCCGACCGTCGGGCTCGGCGCCCGCTTCGCGTTCGTGTCGCGCGAGACGATGCTGCTCGGGAACAACGTGCTGCTCGTCGTCGCGTGCGGCGCGGTGCTGCTCGGCACGCTGTATCCGCTCGCGCTCGACGCGCTCAACCTCGGGAAGATCTCGGTCGGCCCGCCGTACTTCGACACGGTGTTCGTGCCGCTGCTGACGCCGCTGATCGTGCTGATGGGCGTCGGCCCGCTCGCGCGCTGGAAGGACGCCGCGCTGCCCGACCTCGCGTCGCGCCTCAAATGGGCGGCCGGCACCGCGGTGGTCGCGACCGTCGTCGCGTCGTGGGCGCACGGCGGCATCGGCCTCGTCGGCGCCCTCGGGTTCCTGATGGCGTTCTGGATCATCGCGTCGGTCGCGACCGACCTCGCCCTGCGCCTGCGGCCGCCGCCCGGCGCGCGCGTGTCCCTGGTCGGGCGGGCCCGGCTGATCCCGCGCGCGATGGTCGGCATGATGATCGCGCACCTCGGCGTCGCGGCGTTCATCCTCGGCGTGACGCTGGTCCGGAGCGGCGAGGTCGAGCGCGACGTCAAGATGGAAGTCGGCGACACGACCGAGATCGGCGATTACGTCTTCACGTTCCGCGGTGTCCGCGAAGTCGCCGGGCCGAACTACCGGGCGGCGCAGGGCACGATCGACATTGCCGAGAACGGCAAGCCGGTCGCGACGCTGCAGCCGCAGAAGCGCATCTACACCGCGACGCAGGCGGCGATGACCGAGGCGGCGATCGACACCGGCCTGACGCGCGACCTCTACGTGTCGCTGGGCGAGCCGATCGTGAACGGTACACGGCCGACCGGCGCCTGGGTCGTGCGGGTCTACTACAAGCCGTTCGTCGACTGGATCTGGGGCGGGTGCCTGATCATGGCGATCGGCGGCCTCCTCGCCGCGACCGACCGGCGCTACCGCGCGCGCGTCCGGCAGGTGCGGACGACGACGCCGGTCGCCGGGACCGGACCGGCGCTCGGCCGCGCGGGCGCGACGTGAAGCGGCTCGGCTTCCTGCTGCCGCTCGCGGCCTTCCTCGCACTCGCCATCGTCCTCGCGATCGGCCTCAATCGCGACCCGCGCGAGGTGCCGTCGCCACTGATCGACAAGCCGGCGCCCGGCTTCGCGTTGACGCGGCTCGACGATCCGGCGCGGACCATCGCGCTCGCCGACCTGCGCGGCAAGGTGTGGATGCTGAACGTGTGGGCGTCGTGGTGCGTCGCGTGCCGCGACGAGCATCCGCTCCTCGTCGAGTTCTCGAAGAAGAACCTGCTGCCGATCTACGGGCTCAACTACAAGGACCGGCGCGACGACGGCAATGCATGGCTCGCGCGGATGGGCGACCCGTACCGCGCGTCGCTGTTCGACGCCGAGGGCCGGGTCGGCATCGACTTCGGCGTCTACGGGGTGCCCGAGACCTTCATCATCGACAAGACCGGCACGATCCGCATGAAGCACATCGGCCCGCTGACGCCGGCCGTGATCGCGACCGAGATCGAGCCGCTGCTGAAGAAGCTGAATGCGTAGCAGAAGTCCCGCGCAGCGCTTGTCCTCGTCGTGATCACGTTCGTCGCGCGGTTCCTCGTCGCGGTTGCTGCCGTCCTGCTCGTCTCGATCGCTGCAGCCAAGGAGGCCGTCCCCGAAGCCGCGGACCCGGCGCTCGAAGCGCGCATGGTGCGCATCACGTCCGAGCTCCGCTGCCTCGTCTGCCAGAACCAGACGATCGCCGACTCGCACGCGGACCTCGCGGTGGACCTGCGGAAACAGGTTCGCGAGCAGTTGAGCGCCGGCCGCAGCGACGCCGACATCATCGATTACATGACGGCGCGCTACGGCGACTTCGTCCTCTATCGGCCGCCGTTCCGCGCGACGACCGCGCTGCTCTGGCTCGGTCCGGCGCTGATGCTGGGCGGCGGGCTCGTGGTGCTCGCGGTCGTGCTGCGTCGTCGCAGCCGCCTGTCGGCCGACGCGTTCGAGCCCGACGACGACGAAAGCGGGTCGACGCCCCCGCGCCCCGACCGCACCGATGTCCGCCACGCCTGACGTCGCGTTGTCGACGCGGATCGCCGCGATCCGCGCGCAACTGGTCGCGCTCGCCAATGCGCGCGCCGCGGGAA
>CAXTDA010000177.1:0-7816 GCA_964242935.1 uncultured Burkholderiaceae bacterium
CCCCGCCGCGGGCGTGGCCGAGCGCACCCCGCCGGGGTGGGCCACGGGGCCCGGCGCGGGCGCCGCCCCGACCGCCGGCCTCCACTTCGACGACGCATTGCTGTCCGCGCTCGCGGCCCGCGGCATCGCCGCCGCGACGCTGACGCTGCACGTCGGCGCCGGCACCTTCGTCCCGGTCCGCGTCGACGACCTGTCCGCGCACGTGATGCACGAGGAGCGCTACACGGTGCCGCGACCGTTGATCGACGCGGTCGACGCGACCCGGGCGCGGAACGGCCGCGTCGTCGCGGTCGGGACCACGTCGCTCCGCGCGCTCGAGTCGGCGGCGAACGACGACGGCCGGTTGCGCGAAGGCGAGGCCGGCACGCGGCTCTTCGTCACGCCGGGCTTCCGCTTCAAGGTGGTCGACCGGTTGCTGACGAACTTCCACCTGCCGCGCTCGACGCTGCTGATGCTGGTGTCGGCGTTCGCGGGCGTCGAACGCATCCGCGCCGCGTATCGCCACGCGGTTCAGCACGAGTACCGCTTCTTCAGCTACGGCGACGCGATGCTGCTCGAGCCGTCGGTCGAAGCGCGCGCAGGCGCTGCATGAAGTTCGAACGGCTCGCGAACGACGGCGCCGCACGCCGCGGCCGCCTGTCGCTGATCCACGGCGAGGTCGACACGCCGGCCTTCATGCCGGTCGGGACCTACGGCGCCGTGAAGACAGTGACGCCCGACGAGGTCCAGGCGCTCGGGGCGCAGATCATCCTCGGTAACACGTTTCACCTGTGGCTCCGGCCCGGCCTCGACGTCGTCGGCAAGTTCGGCGGGCTCCACGGCTTCATCGGCTGGGACAGGCCGATGCTGACCGACTCCGGCGGCTTCCAGGTGTGGAGCCTCGGGAAGATGCGGAAGATCGCCGAGGACGGCGTGACCTTCGCGTCGCCGATCAACGGCGACCGCCTGTTCCTCACGCCCGAGGAGTCGATGCGCATCCAGCGCGTGCTGAACGCCGACGTCGTGATGGTGTTCGACGAGTGCACGCCGTACGAGACGGCCGGCGTCGTGACGTCGATCGGTGAGGCGGAGTCGTCGATGCGGCTGTCGTCACGATGGGCGCGCCGATCGCGCGACGAGCACGACAGGCTCGCGAATCCCAACGCGCTCTTCGGCATCGTCCAGGGCGGCATGCACGAGGCGCTCCGCGACGAATCGCTGGCCGGCCTCGTCGACATCGGCTTCGACGGCTACGCGATCGGCGGGCTTTCGGTCGGCGAACCGAAGGAGGACATGCTGCGCATCCTCAACCACGTCGGGCCGCGCCTGCCGGCCGACCGCCCGCGCTACCTGATGGGGGTCGGCACGCCGCGGGACCTGGTCGACGGCGTGCTGCGCGGCATCGACCTCTTCGACTGCGTGATGCCGACGCGGAACGCGCGGAACGGCTGGCTGTTCACGCGCTTCGGCGACCTGAAGCTTCGAAACGCCCGCTACAAGGACGACCCGCGGCCGATCGACGAGACGTGCGGCTGCCCGACCTGCCGCCGCTACTCGCGCGCGTACCTGCATCACCTCGCGCGGGTCGGCGAGATCCTCGGCGCGCGGCTCAACACGCTGCACAACCTGCACTACTACCAGACGTTGATGCGCGGGATGCGCGCAGCGATCGAGGCCGGCACGATGGCGGCGTTCGTCGAGCGCTTCCTCGACGAGCGGGCCCGGGGCGTCTGAACGGGGCGACCCATCGGGCCGCCCCTCGGACGTGACCGACTCAGCGCAGATCGAACCGGTCCGCGTTCATCACCTTCGTCCACGCCGCGGCGAAGTCGCCCACGAACCTGGCGTGCGAACCCGCGACCGCATACACCTCCGCGACCGCCCGCAGTTGCGCGTTCGAGCCGAACACCAGGTCGACCCGCGTGCCGGTCCAGCGCGCCTCGCCGCTCTTCCGGTCGCGTCCCTCGAACGTCTCGCCGTCGCCGGTCGACTTCCACTCGGTCCGCATGTCGAGCAGGTTGACGAAGAAGTCGTTCGTCAACGTTCCCGGACGATCGGTGAAGACGCCGTGCTTCGCGCCGCCCGTGTTGGCGCCGAGCACGCGGAGGCCGCCGAGCAGCACCGTCATCTCGGGCGCGGTCAGCGTCAGCAGCTGCGCGCGGTCGATGAGCAGCGACTCGGACGGCACGGCGAACTGCTGCTTCTGGTAGTTGCGGAAGCCGTCCGCGGCCGGTTCGAGCGGGACGAACGATTCGACGTCGGTCTCGTCCTGCGACGCATCCATGCGGCCGGGCGTGAACGGCAGGGTCACGTCCTGGCCGGCATCGCGCGCGGCCTTCTCGACCGCGGCATTGCCCGCGAGCACGATCAGGTCCGCGACGGAGATCTTCTTGCCGCCGCTTTCGAATTCGGACTTGATCGCTTCGAGCTGGCCGAGCACCTTCGACAGCTGCTCGGGCTGATTGACGGCCCAGTCCTTCTGCGGCGCGAGGCGGATGCGTGCGCCGTTGGCGCCGCCGCGCTTGTCGGAGCCGCGGAACGTCGCGGCCGACGCCCATGCGGTCGACACCAGCTCGGCGACCGTCAGCCCCGACGCCAGCACCTTCTGCTTCAGCGCGTCGATGTCCGCGGCGTCGACCAGCGGGTGATCGACCTCCGGAATCGGGTCCTGCCAGATCAGCTTCTCGGCCGGCACCTCGGGGCCGAGGTAGCGGGCGCGCGGACCCATGTCGCGGTGGGTCAGCTTGAACCAGGCGCGCGCGAACGCGTCGGCGAACTGGTCGGGGTTCTCGAGGAAGCGGCGCGAGATCTTCTCGTACTCCGGGTCCATGCGCATCGACAGGTCGGTGGTCAGCATCGTCGGCGCGAGCTTCTTGTCGGGGTCGTGCGCGTGCGGGATGGTCCCCGCACCCGCGCCGCCCTTCGCGATCCACTGCTTGGCGCCGGCCGGGCTCTCGTGCGGCTCCCACTCGAAGCCGAATAGGTTCTCGAAGTAGTTGTTGGTCCATTGCGTGGGGTTGGTGGTCCACGTGACCTCGAGACCGCTCGTGATCGTGTCGGGACCCTTGCCGGAGCCGAAGCTGTTGTGCCAGCCGAATCCCTGCGCGTCCAGCTCGCTCGCCTCGGGTTCCTTCGCGACGTGCGTCGCCGGCGCGGCGCCGTGGGTCTTGCCGAACGTGTGACCGCCCGCGATCAGCGCGACGGTCTCCTCGTCGTTCATCGCCATGCGGGCGAAGGTGGTGCGGATGTCGCGCGCGGCGGCGACCGGATCGGGCTTGCCGTCCGGTCCCTCGGGGTTGACGTAGATCAGGCCCATCTGGACGGCCGCGAGCGGGTTCTCGAGGTCGCGCGAGTGGATGAATTCGCTGTCGTCGTCAGAGTCGATCACGCCGTGGTCCGCGACCACCCCGGGCGAGCCGTGCGAGTAGCGCACGTCGCCGCCCAGCCACTTGTCCTCGCGGCCCCAGTACACGTCGTGGTCGGGCTCCCACACGTCGGGCCGGCCGCCGGCGAAGCCGAACGTCTTGAAGCCCATGCTCTCGAGCGCGACGTTGCCGGTCAGGATGATCAGGTCGGCCCAGGAGAGCTTGTCGCCGTACTTCTGCTTGATCGGCCAGATCAGCCGTCGCGCCTTGTCGAGGCTCACGTTGTCGGGCCAGCTGTTGAGCGGGGCGAAGCGCTGCTGACCGCGGCCGCCGCCCCCGCGTCCGTCGGCGATGCGGTACGTTCCGGCGCTGTGCCACGCCATGCGGATGAAGAGCGGCCCGTAATGGCCGAAGTCGGCCGGCCACCAGTCCTGCGAGTCGGTCATCAGCGCGGTCAGGTCCTGCTTCACGGCCGCGAGGTCGAGGCTCTTGAACGCCTCGGCATAGTCGAAGTCGGCGCCCATCGGGTTGGACTTGCTCGAATGCTGGTGCAACAGGTCGACCCGCAACTGGGTCGGCCACCAGTCGCGGTTCGTAGTGCCGCCGCCGGCGGTCTGGTGAAAGGGGCACTTGGCTTCTTCGTAGCTCATGACTGGGTCTCCGTCGGTGGTATTGAGAACGTGGCACCGTGATCGATTGCGGGCTGCAAGGCCATTCTGTTCTATTGACTCGGCTTGATTGATTGAAATGATTAATCCAAAAAATAGACGATGGCTGCTTGTCACGCAACGCGCGATCGATGCGTTGCGATTCAGGATGATCGCTTGAAGAAGCTGCTCGGTCATCCCGAATTCCGTGCCGGCCTGCACGACCTGCTGGTCGTCACGCCGGGCCTAGCGGCCTGGGGCGTGATGACCGGCGTCGCGATCGTCAAGTCGGGAATGGGAGTCGTCGCGATCCTCGTGATGTCGCTCTGCGTCTTCGCGGGCAGCTCGCAACTCGCGGCGCTGCCGCTGCTCGCGGCGGGCGCGCCCGCGTGGGTCGTGCTCGCGACGGCCGTCTGCGTCAACCTGCGCTTCGTCGTGTTCAGCCTTCAGTTGCGTCCCTACGTTCTGCACCAGCGGTTCGCAAGACGACTGCTGTCCGGCTACCTGATGGCCGACCTCGGTTATGTCCTGGTCGTGCGGCGCTTCCCGACGCCGCCGAGCGATCCCGCCGGCATCGCGGCCGTCGAGGCCTACTGGCTGGGCGTCGGCGTCGTCGGATGGACGTCGTGGGCCGGCTCGACGCTGGTCGGCGTCGCGCTCGGCAACGCGGTGCCGGTCGCGTGGGGCCTCGGCTTCGCCGGCATCCTCGCGCTGCTCGGCGTGACGGCGTCGCTGGTCACGTCGCCGCTGCGTCTCGTCGCGGCCGGCATCGCGGCGCTCGCCGCGGTGGTCGCCCTGGCGCTGCCGTTGAAGCTCAACATCCTCGTCGCGATCGCCGCGGCGGTGGCCTTCTGCCTGATGCTCGAGACGGTCGAGCGGGCCGCGTCGTCGCGCGACCGGACGGCCTGATGTCCGACCTCGCCACGATCGCGACGCTGCTCGGCATGACCGCCGTGACGATCGTCACGCGCTCGTTCTTCTTCCTGTCGAAGCGGCCGTGGCCGCTGCCCGCGTGGGTCGGACGCGGGTTGCAATACGCGCCGGTCGCCGCGCTCGCCGCCGTCATCGCGCCCGAGACGTTCACGACCGCGGGACACGTGATCGACACGCTCCGCGACGCGCGGCTCTACGCGGTGGCGGCCGGGCTCGCGTGGTACGCCTGGCGGCGCGGCGTGCTCGGCACGATCGTCGCCGGCATGGCGGTGTACCTGCCGCTGCACGTCGGCCTCGGCTGGTGACGGACGATCCGCCCCGGGGGCCGATGCTACAATCACCGGCTGATTTTTCGACGGACGTGCCGCTATGGCATGGTGCCGACGTCGCTCCGGAGACCGACCTTGTTCCTGATTTCTGACGCCTACGCGCAAGCGGCCGCCGGCGCCGCTCCCGGTTTCTCGATCGAGCAGCTGGCGTTGCCGGTGCTGATGATCGTCGCGTTCTACTTCCTCCTGATCCGTCCGCAGCAGAAGCGTGCGAAGGACCAGAAGACGCTGATGGAGAGCATGAAGAGCGGCGACGAGGTCATCACCACCGGCGGCCTGCTCGGCCGCGTGAGCCGCGTCGCCGACCAGTACGTCACGATCGAGGTCGGCAACGTCGTCGGCGGAACCAGTGCGGTCGAGATGACGATCCAGAAGTCGGCCGTGCAGGCGCTGTTGCCCAAGGGCACGATCAGGGCGATCTGACCGCCGTGTCGCTCGCGTCGATGCCGTATTGCGCATGAGTCGTCGCCCATGAACCGCTATCCGCCGTGGAAGTACGCGGTCATCGTCGTGGCGCTCGCGATCGGCCTGTTGTACGCGCTGCCGAACCTGTTCGGCGAGGCGCCGGCGGTGCAGGTGACGAGCGGCAAGGCGACGATCAAGGTCGACGCGTCGATGCTGAACCGCATCGAGGGCCTGCTGAAGACCGCCGGCATCGCGACGACCGGGATGTTCTTCGACAACGGGCAGTCGCCGTCGGTGCGCGTCCGCGTCGCCGACAACGACGCGCAGCTCCGCGCGAAGGACACGCTGCAGCAGGGCCTGAACCCGGTCGCCGACGACCCGAGCTACGTCGTCGCGCTGAACCTCGTCGCCGACTCGCCGCGCTGGCTGACCGCGCTGCACGCGTTGCCGATGTACCTCGGCCTCGATCTGCGCGGCGGCGTGCATTTCCTGATGCAGGTCGACATGAAGAGCGCGCTCGCGAAGCGGCTCGACGCGCTGACCGGCGACGCGCGGACGCTGCTGCGTGACAAGAACATCCGGCACAACGGCATCTCGCGCAGTGGCAGCAGCGGCGGCAATGCGATCGAGGTCGCGTTCACCGACGCCGAGGTCGCGACGCGCGCGCGCGCCGCGCTCGAAGACGGCCTGCCGGAGATGACGGTCGCGTCGCAGGCCGACGGTGCCGGGACGCGGCTGGTCGCGACGTTCCGACCCGAGGCGGTCAAGTCGGTCCAGGACAACGCGCTGAAGCAGAACATCAGCACGCTGCACAACCGGGTCAACCAGCTCGGCGTCTCGGAGCCGGTGATCCAGCAGCAGGGCAACGACCGCATCGTCGTGCAGCTGCCCGGCGTCCAGGACACCGCCAAGGCGAAGGACATCATCGGCCGCACCGCGACGCTCGAGGCGCGGCTCGTCGACGAGTCGGCCGAGGCGCAGTCGGCGGCCGCGAGCGGGACGGTGCCGTTCGGCGACGACCGGTTCACCGACCGCAACGGCCAGCCGTTGCTGGTCAAGAAGCAGGTCATCTTCTCCGGCGACAACCTCACCGACGCGCAGCCCGGGTTCGACCAGAACCAGCAGCCGAACATCAACCTCAACGTCGACGCGAAGGGTGCCCGCGCGCTCCGCGACACGACCCGCGACAACATCGGCAAGCGGATGGCGCTGATCCTGTTCGAGAAGGGGAAGGGCGAGGTGGTCACCGCGCCGACGATCCAGAGCGAGCTCGGCAACCGCTTCCAGATCACCGGCCGCTTCACCGCGAGCGAGACCACCGACACGGCCCTGGTGCTGCGCTCGGGATCGCTCGCCGCGCCGATGGAGATCATCGAGGAACGCAGCATCGGCCCGTCGCTCGGCGCCGACAACATCCGCCGCGGCTTCCTGTCGACGGTCTACGGCTTCGCGGCGATCGCCGTGTTCATGATCGTGTACTACCGGCTGTTCGGCGCGATCTCGGTCGCGGCGCTCGCGTGCAACCTGCTGTTCCTGATCGCGCTGCTGTCGATGCTGCAGGCGACGCTGACGCTGCCCGGCATCGCGGCCATCGCGCTCGCGCTCGGCATGGCGATCGACAGCAACGTGCTGATCAACGAGCGCATCCGCGAGGAGCTGCGGCAGGGCAAGGCGCCGCAGGTCGCGATCGCCGAAGGCTACGAGCGCGCGTTCGGCACCATCATCGACTCGAACATCACGACGCTGATCGCGGGGGTCGCGCTGCTCGCGTTCGGGTCCGGCCCGATCCGTGGCTTCGCGGTGGTCCACTGCCTCGGCATCCTGACGTCGATCTTCTCGTCGGTGTTCGTGTCGCGCGGGTTGGTGAACCTGATCTACGGGCGGAAGAAGAAGCTGGCGACGGTGGCGATCGGGCAGGTGTGGAAGCCGGATGCCGCGACTGCGAAGGCCGGTGCCTGATTTCGTCGTCCCGCCGAAGGCCGGGACCCAAGTCCGTGTAACGCACTGAACATCAAACTGGGCCCCGGCCTTCGCCGGGGTGACGAAGCGTAGAGCGCCACCCGTCCATGGAATTCTTCCGCATCAAACGCGACATCCCGTTCATGCGCCACGCGCTGGTGTTCAACGTGATCTCGCTCGTCACGTTCATCGCCGCGGT
>CAXTDA010000178.1:0-7781 GCA_964242935.1 uncultured Burkholderiaceae bacterium
CGCCGTTGATGTAGATCGCGAGCGAGACGCCGCCGTACATCACGACGCCGAAGCGCACCTCGGCGGTGTAGTCGGGCGCCGCGTCGGTCGACGACGCCGTCGCGTCCTCGGTGGCTGACGATTCCGGATCGAGCGGCATGCGACCTCCAGTAGGTGCATCGGACGTGACGGCCCGGGAGCGAGCGGGGCGCCGCTTCGCGGCGCTCGATTCTGCCGCCATGACGGCGCGCCGCCAAGCCCGGCGAATCATTCGACGAAGCACCGTGGCTCGCGCGATTCAATTCGATTGACGCCCGGTCCGACCGGTAAGACACTGCATCGCCTCGCCGACTCCAGGAACCCGCCGATGTGGCTTCGCAACGTGGTGCTGATCGCGGTCGTCGCGATTCTCTCGGGCTGTGCGAACTTCCGCGCCGTCTCGGAGTTCGGCAAGCAAACCACCACGATGACGGCCGTCGTCAAGGACGAGCTCGACGAGATGGACGCGTTGTGCGTGCGCCAGGCGGAGCTCGCGATCGTCGTCAACAACCTTCCGAACGACGGTCCGCTGGACCAGTGCCTGCGGTCGCGACGCGCGCAGGGCGAGTTCGCGAACCTGACGATCGTCGTCCTCGACGGCTATGCGGACAAGCTGATCGCGCTCGGCGACGACAAGCCGTTCGACGTGTCGCCGGAGGTCAAGACGGTCGGGACGCGCGTCCGTTCGCTGAAGGACCGGTCCGGTGACACCGTGATCCACACGCGGGAAGCCGATGCGCTGACCGGCGTTGCCGGCGTGATCGCCAATGTGCTCAGCACCTCGAGGCGGAAGGACGCGATCGAGGAGATGCAGGCCGTGACGCCGGACCTGTACGTCGTCGGCACGTCGTTGCGGTCGTTCTTCGTGGCGCCGGCGGACGCGGCGAAGAACGCGCCGAGATCGCCGTACGCGAACCTCGTCGCCGTGATCTCCGCATCGGGCAGCTCGACCCAGGCCGTGGTCGACAACCGGCAGATGCGGCTCGCCGAGCCGATCCGCACCGCCGAGCTGTCGCGCGAGATGCGGGCGCGGCAGAAGCAACTCGCGCGACGATCGGCCGTCGGCGCCGACTCGATCCCAGGCAAGGTGGTCGCGGCGATCGACGCATGGCTCGCCGCGCTGCAGGAGTTCTCGACCGACGCGATGAAGCCGGATGCCCGCGGTCTGGTCGATCGATTGAAGGCGCTGCGCGATGCGGTCCGCGTCGCGAAGAGCGCCGTCGCGGACAAGGCAACGACCGAGGAGTCGCCATGAGCACATCCGAACCACTCGACCTCGCGACCGGCGACGAGACGATCGAAGGATCTAGCCTGCAGCGGTCGATCGATGCGCTGCTCGCGATCGCGAAGGGGCTCGGCGCCGACATGGCCGCGGCCCCCGACTTCGAGTCGGTCCAGGCGATCGGTCGGGCGCAGGCCGAGTTGAACGATCAGGCCATGGCGCTCGTGACCGCCCAGATCAAGCTCGCGGCAGGCGAGGTGAAGGTGACCGCGGCCCACATCAACGCCGCGGCCGCGTACGCACAGGACACGCTCGATGCGATCGCCGACTGGAAGGTGAAGATCGCGAAGATCGGCAAGCTCGTCGAGTTCTTCGGCGTGGTGATGACCGGCAATGGCCTCAAGATCCTGGAATCGGCCGTGAAGCTGAAGGGCGTGTTGTAGATCCTTCATCAGAAATGATTAAGCGCGCGCTCCGGCCCCCTGGACACCCTTCACGGTACTAGCGAAAGCTTCCTCGATCGTCACCGAGCGCACCCGACACGGGGCGTTCCGCATCCGGGAACTCGCTACCGAAGAGCTTCGACGGCCTCGTGGTGGCATCGTCGTGAAGGGAAGCGTCGATGGACATGTCGGTCAGACCCGAGGTCGCGAAGAAGGCGGTCGCCACCCCGAACGCCACCGCACCCGAGCCGCGGGTCGCGCCCGACGGCGACGATTGTCCCGAGACCGGCAGCTCGACCCGCATCACGCGGCTGCTCTGCGCCCGTGCCTACTTCTACGGCCTCTACGGAAGCCTCGGCGCGCTGCATCAGATCTGCGGCCCGGCCTTCCATGCGCAGGATCCGGGGGTCGGGTTCAATCGCCGGCTGGTCGCCCTGCATTGCGTGCAGTCGATCCTGCTGTCGATCGTGACGCTGGTGGTCGTCGCCGGCGTGCTGGCGGCGACGCCGGCGAAGCTGTCGCAGGGCGAAGCGAGCATCTTCTTCTGGCTTGCGCTCGCGCTGCTCTTCGTCAAGATCGCGGTCGTCAACCCGTTCATCGCGCGCCGCTGGTTCCGCGAGACCGGCGCTGCGGCCGACCTCGCGATCCCGCTCGTGTCGCCTGCCGCGCGGACGATCACGCGCTGGGTGTTGCCCGAGGCCGATGCGACCGGCACCTTCGTCTCGTATTTCGCCGGCGACCGGCCGTTCGTCGGCTACGGCACCGAGATCAGCGCGTGGACCATCGTGCTCAACACGAGCGTGCCGGCGCCCTCGATCACCGACTTGGCGGGGACGGCCCGAGATCCGAAACCGCTCGCGGCCGCGGACCTGTACCAGGCGATCCTGCGCGGCGCGAGCGCGCTCTGCCTCGAAGGCCTGCGGATCGGCTGGCAGGTCTTCGTCGACGGCCGCTCGGTCGACGCGCAGAAGCGGAAGACGGGCGAGCGTTACCGTCGGCCGGTCGCGAAACTGCCGCATCGCGAGGTCGCGCTGCTCGACCGCGAGGGATCCCACGGTCGCCGCTACATGAGCCTGACGATGACGAAGCCGGGCGCGGATCTGATCACGAACCAGTTCATCCGCTTTCGGCAGAACGGCAAGCTGATCTTCTGCGAGTTCGCGACCTACGTTCTTGCCCCGGCGGCCGGCAACCTCTACCGGCTCGACCGCTTCTTCCAGATCAGCTGGGTGCTCTATGGCCTGATCGGCGTCGGGTCGTTCGTCGGCATCGCGGTACTCGCGGACGTCGCGCTGTTCGTGCTCGGCATGGTCCTGCCGCCGTTCGACGTGACCGGCGACCAGTCGCTCTTCCTGATGCAACCCGAGGCCCTGCCCGAAGCGTTGCGGTGGACGTTGGCGAACGCGGGCTTCACCGCCCATGCGCTCGTCATCGTCGCGGCACTGTTCATCGCGGCCTTCGTCGCGTGGCGGGTAGCGCGCACCGCGCTGTCGTTCTTCGGCATCCTCTTCAACGTGACCAGGCAGTTCGGCGTCGCGTACTCGTTCCGCGAGCGGTTCACGAGTCGCGGGCAGCTCGACTATTTTCCGTTGCAGGAGGTCGCGCGTTTCATGAAGACGCAGGAGAAGATCCTGACGTGCGCGATCTGCGACCAGCTGAAGGAACACCAGATCGACGCGTCGGACTTCAAGGAAAGCCTCACCGCCTACGTGAACCAGGGCGTGATCAACTCCGGCGACATCCGCGGCGACGTGATGTCGAGCATCAAGTCGTTCGTCTTCCGACACCCTGCGCGCTCCGCGACCGGGGCTTCGCGCGCGAGGCACGCTGGTGGCCGATAACAATCAGGGCGTCATCAACACCGGCAGCATCGGCGGCAACGTCACCAATCGCGTGAACGTCCGGACCGGGGACGAGATCCATGCGTCCAACGTCCGCGACGCGAACGTCGGTACGCGTGGCAACGCCACGTCGATGGAACGATCGCTGGCCGCGGCGACAGGCGACCCGGCCCGGGCGACCGAGATCGCAGGCCTCGTCGAACGGCTGCGGATGACGCTCGGCGCGCTGCAAAAGGAAAAGCCGGGGCTCGCGGTCGAGATCTCGAAGGCGCTCGACGACGCGCTCGCGAAAACCACGCGGCAGGGCGACCCGCGGGCGATCGGTTCATCGCTGCATCGCTTCGTGGAAGCTGCGAAGAGCGTATCGACGGCGCTTCCGATCGCGCTCAAGATCGGCACGCTGATCGCCGGCGCATTCGGGCTGACGCTTTGACGCCGGGGCCGGTCTCGGCGTCAGAGCGCTCGAGGACGCGCCCGACTAATCTGGCCCAAGCACGCGACCAACGCGCGCCACCTTCGCGAGCGACCACGCCCGTTCGACGACCGCCCGCATCTCGACCTCGGTCGCGGCGCCCCGATAGGTCGCGAGCGTCACGGCCTTCTCGGTGATCTCGTCGCGATCGAGCGTGTTGCCCGGGTCGCCCTTCGGCTCGTCGACGCGGCCGTGCAGGACGCGGCCGTCGACCGTCTCGACCTCGACCTTGCCGATCCAGCGCCGGGGATACGCCGCATCGACCTCCGGATCGAGCCGCATCGCGACCTTGTCGCGGAACGCGACGACCTGCGGCGCGGCGTAGCTGTCGTCGAATTCGCCGAGGAACGCGCGGTCGTACGCCGCGATCAGCCCGAGCACCGTGCCCATCGAGAATTTCGACTGGTGAACCGTGCGCGGATCGACGACCGGTCCGAGCACATCGATCGCGCCCTGATGCACGAGCGCGGTGACGCGCTTGACGTCGGCCGCCTTCAAGCCATCGCGGCGCATCACGAGCTGCAGCGCATCGGCCGCAGGATGCGTGTGCCGGCACGACGCGTGATACTTGAACGAGGTCTCGGCGAGCGCCCAGCGCGTGCCGAGCCGGTCGTTCAGCCGCGACGGGTCGGCGTCCTGCGACATGCCGGCCGCGAGCCCCTGCACGCCCTCGAGGATTCGCCGCGCGCCGGTGAAACCGTCGGCAGCGAGGTAGGCCGCGCTCAGCCCGGCCGCCGCGGCGTGCGCCGTGTGCAACTGCTTCGAGTCGGCCGCGTCGCGCAGGAACTCCCAGAGCCCCGCCGACTGCGTCCCCGCGGAGCCGAACGCGTGCAGCATCTGCGCGGGCGTCAGCCTCAACAGCGAGCCGACGGCCGCCGCCGCCGCGAACGTCCCCGCGGTGCCGGTCGTGTGGAAGATCCGGTAGTGCGAGCGGCCGAGGAACTCGCCGATGCGGATGCCGACCTCGTAGCCGGCCACCGCGGCGGTCAGGTACTCGCGGCCGCTGCGCCCGAGCGCCTGCGCGACCGCGAGCGCCGGCGGGAAGACCACCGCGGCCGGATGGAACACCGAGCCGTTGTGGACGTCGTCCTGCTCGACGACGTGCGATGCCGCGGCGTTGATCGTCGCGGCGATCAACGGACTGCTGCCGCGCCGGTCGATCAGGATCTCGGACGGACCGTCGTCCGGCCCCATCGACGCCGCGAAACGGGCGATCGTCTCGACCGCCCGCGACCCCTTGCCGGCGAGCGCCGAGCCGAGCCAGTCGACGTGCAGGTCCTCCGCGCGCCGCACGACCGCGTCCGGGATGTCGCCGAACGCGAGCGTGGCGGCGAAGCTCGCGAGCTGTTCGGTCGCGGTCGACGACGGCGCGGCGGGCGGCGCCGGTGCGGGCGGCGCGAGCGATGGTTCGACGATGGACATGGGCAATCCTTTCGAGGCGAAGGCGGACGGCGATGAACGACCGCGGAATCGTAACGCCAAGCCGAACGACGGACCGCAGGAACCGACGCGACCCCGTCCCGGTGTGTAAGCTTCCGCGGCGAATCCACGAATCGGCCGCGCCCGCGGCTCCGCGAGGCCCTCATGAAGCCAGTCCCCGACCCGCTGCACCTCCTGCCGTTCGACCATCGTCATTCGTACGTCCACGAGCTCGTCGGCTTCGATGCCCCGTCGACCAGCGACCAGGCCGACACCGTCCGCGACAGCAAGCGCGTGATCGACGAAGACTTCGTGCGGGCCGCCGGCGACGAGGCCGAGCGCATCGTCGCCACCGCGCGTCGCGACGGACCCGCATCGGTGACCTGCATCGTGCTCGGCCGCGGCGCCGACGCCGACGCGGTCACGCACTGGCTCGAGACGGCCGCCGACGTGCCCGGCTTCGTCGGCTTCGCGGTCGGACGCACGACGTTCCGGGACGCGCTCGTCGACTACCGCGCACGGAAGGCGACCCGCGACGAGGCCACGACCCGCATCGCCGCGCGCTTCGAGCGATGGATCACGACCTTCGAACGCGGACGATCGCGACGACGGCAGCGAGCCTCGGCAACCGGAAGCCACGCATGAGCAGCGCGCCGAACCCGCTCGCGGGCACGCTGCCGGCGCTCGACTCGCTCGTCGACCTCGCGCGTCTGGTCACTGCCTATTACGCGATTGTCCCCGACCCGTCGAACGTGCAGCAACGCGTCGCGTTCGGCACGTCGGGCCATCGCGGCTCGGCATTCGACGGCGCGTTCAACGAGCGGCACGTGCTGGCGATCACGCAGGCCATCTGCAACGAACGTCGACGCCTCGGGATCAACGGGCCGCTGTTTCTCGGCATCGACACGCACGCGCTGTCGGAGCCCGCGTCGGTGAGCGCCATCGAGGTGCTCGCGGCGAACGGCGTCGAGCTGATGCTCGCCGCGGGCGACGAGTACACGCCGACGCCGGCGGTGTCGCACGCGATCCTCACGCACAACCGCGGCCGCACGAGCGGGCTCGCCGACGGCATCCTGGTGACGCCGTCGCACAACCCGCCGCGCGACGGCGGCTTCAAGTACAACCCGTCGCACGGCGGTCCGGCCGAGCAGGAGATCACGAAACGCGTGGAGGCCGAGGCGAACGGCCTCCTCGAACGATCGCTCGACGGCGTCCGCCGGATGCCGCTCGCGCGCGCGCTCGCGGCCGGCACGACGCACCGCCACGACTTCATCGACGCGTACGTCGGCGACCTGCAGCACGCGATCGACTTCGACGCGATCCGCGGCGCGTCGCTGCGGATCGGCGTCGACCCGCTCGGCGGTGCCGGCGTCCACTACTGGTCCGCGATCGCCGACCGTTACGGCATCGATCTGACGGTCGTCAGCAAAGTCGTCGACGCGACGTTCCGCTTCATGACGCTGGACCGCGACGGCAAGATCCGCATGGACCCGTCGTCGCCGTACGCGATGCAGCCGCTGTCGGCGATGAAGGACCGCTTCGACATCGCGTTCGCGTGCGACACCGACCACGACCGCCACGGCATCGTCACGCCGAGCGTCGGGCTGATGCCGCCGAACCATTACCTGTCCGTCGCGATCGACTACCTGTTCGCGCATCGGCCGAAATGGCCCGCGGAGGCCGCGGTCGGCAAGACGGTCGTCAGCACGCGCCTGATCGATCGCGTCGCCGAGCGGCGCGGACGACGGCTGCACGAGGTGCCGGTCGGCTTCAAGTGGTTCGTCGACGGGCTGCACGACGGCAGCCTCGGCTTCGGCGGCGAGGAGAGCGCGGGCGCCGCGTTCCTGCGGCGCGACGGCAGCGCTTGGACCACCGACAAGGACGGCATCACCGCGGCGCTGCTGTCGGCCGAGATCACCGCGTGCGCGGGGCGCGACCCCGGCGTGCTGTACCGCGAGCTCACCGACGCGTTCGGCACCGCGTTCGCGGACCGGCTCGAGGCACCCGCGAGCCGCGAGCAGGCGAAGCGGCTCGGGGCGGGCGGCCCCGCGGGGCGGGCCCCCCCCACCCCGGGGCGCGCCCCCGGGGGCCGGGGCGCTGGGTCGGGGGCCGGCGGCGATCGCACCGTCGGCGATCGCCGCGAAGACGCTGGCCGGCGAAGCCATCACCGGCGTGCTGTCGACCGCGCCCGGCAACGACGCCGCGATCGGCGGGATCAAGGTGAGCACCGCGAACGGCTGGTTCGCGGCCCGTCCGTCCGGGACCGAGCCGCTGTACAAGATCTACGGCGAGAGCTTCACGAGCCCCGAGCACCTGCAGGCGATCCTCGCCGAGGCGCAGCGCATCGTCGACGCGGCGATCGCGCC
>CAXTDA010000179.1:0-3520 GCA_964242935.1 uncultured Burkholderiaceae bacterium
GCGGGCGGCGTCGCGCTCAATGGCGTCGGCAACGGCCGCATCCTTCGCGAGGGGCCGTTCGAGCGCGGGTGGGTCCAACCCGCGGCCGGGGATGCCGGCGGGGCGCTCGGGGTCGCGCAGTTGATCTGGCACCGGTTGCTCGGCCACGAGCGACGTCCCGGGCCGCGCGACGGGCAACGCGGGTCGCTGCTCGGCCCCCGGTTCGCGCCGTCGGCGGTGAAGTCCTTCCTCGACGAGACGGATGTCCCCTATCGCGAGTTCGGCGACGACGACACGCTTTGCGGCCACACGGCCGACCTGCTCGCGGCCGGCAACGTCGTCGCCTGGTTCCAGGGCCGCATGGAGTTCGGCCCGCGTGCGCTCGGCGCGAGAAGCATCCTCGGCGATCCGCGCGACCCGACCATGCAGTCGACGATGAACCGGAAGATCAAGCGCCGGGAATCGTTCCGGCCGTTCGCGCCGTCGGTCCTCCACGAAGCGGCAGCCGACTGGTTCGAGCTCGACGTGGAGAGCCCGTACATGATGTTCGTCGCGCCGTTGCGGCCCGGCCACCTCCGTGCACCGGCCGCGACGGACGACGCGGAGGGCTTCGACCGGTTGCGGTTGCCGCGTTCCGACGTGCCGGCGGTCACGCACGTCGACGGTTCCGCGCGCGTGCAGACCGTCGACGCCGAGCGCAACCCCCGCTTCCATGCGCTGCTGCGCGCCTTCGCGGCGCGGACCGGCTGCCCGATGCTGGTGAACACGTCGTTCAACGTGCGGGGCGAGCCGATCGTCTGCTCGCCCGCCGATGCGTACCGCTGCTTCATGGCGACCGGCATCGACGTGCTGGTGATCGAAGACTGCGTCCTGCTGAAGAGCGAGCAACCGCCGTCGCGCGGCGTGCCGGCTGCCGCATTCGCGCCCGACTGACATGATCCCCATCGACCGCGACCCGCCGCCGCGCCATCTGTTGGTGTTCGCGGTCGGCCTGACGATTCTCTTCGCGGCCGTCGGCGCGCTCGAGTGGCGGGCGGGGTCGCCCCGTGCGGCGACGATCGTGTGGTGCTGCGGCGCCGTCGTCGCCGGGGTCGCGTTCGTTTCGCGACGGGCGCGACGCCGGCTCTACCTCGGCTGGATGCTCGCGCTCTTTCCCGTCGCGTGGCTCGTCTCGTATGCCCTGCTCTTCGCGATCTACTTCCTGGTCGCGACGCCGACGGCACTGTTGATGCGCGTCCTGGGTCGCGATCCGATGCAGCGGCGCTTCGATCGCGACGCGGCGACCTACTGGACGCCGTGCGATCCGCCGAAGGATCGTTCCCGCCACTTCCGCCAGTTCTGAGACCGGACGCCGATGGACGAGGAACCACCGCCGGATCCGACCGACTTCGCGCGGCAGGCTGCTCGCCGGCAGGCCGGGTTCCTCGAGGAGTCCTGGGCTTTCCTGCGTCAGAACAAGAAATGGTGGCTCGCCCCGATGCTCGTGCTGCTGTTCCTGCTCGGCGCGCTGATCGTGCTCGGCGGGACGGCGGCCGCGCCGTTCATCTACACCCTGTTCTGACCCGTCGGCTCAGTGCACCCCCGAGGTCGCGCGGCGGCCGATCGCCGCGCGGTGGAACAGATAGAGCGTCGCGCCGAGTCCGCAAGCCGCTGCGATCGTCAGCCAGTAGCCGGGCGCGGCGTTGTCGCCCGAAGCCCGGATCAACCACGTCGAGATCGCCGGCGTGAAGCCGCCGAAGATCGCGGTGGCGAGGCTGTAGGCGAGCGAGAAGCCGACCACGCGGACCTGCACCGGCATCACTTCGGTCAGCCCCACGACCATCGCGCCGTTGTACATCCCGTAGAGCGCGGACAGCACGAGCTCCACGTCGAGCATGCGGCCGAAGCTCGGTGCGGCCGCGAGCCAGTGCAACATCGGATACGCGAGCAGGATCGTCAGGATGGTCGAGCCGACGAGGATGGGCTTCCGGCCGATGCGGTCGGAGATCGCGCCGCCGATGGGCAGCCAGACGAAGTTCGAGATGCCGATGCAGAACGTGACGATCAGCGCGTCGCGGGACGTCAGCTTCAGCACGGTGCGCCCGAAGGTCGGCGTGTACACGGTGATCAGATAGAACGCGGTCGTGGTCATCGCGACCATCAGCGCGCCCGCGACCACGACCTGCCAGTTCGTCACCATCGAGCGCAGGATCTCGGGCGTCTTCGGACGATGCGTGCGCTTCTCGAACGCCTCGGTCTCCTGCAGCGTGCGACGCAGGAGCAAGATCACCGGGACGGTGAGGCAGCCGACGAAGAACGGGATGCGCCAGCCCCAGGCATCGATCTGCGCGGGCGTCAGCCATTCGCGCACTGCAAAGCCGAGCGCCGCGGCGACGACGATCGAGACCTGCTGGCTGGCGGATTGCCAGCTCACGTAGAAGCCCTTCTTGCCAGGCGGCGCGATCTCGGCGAGATACACCGACACGCCCCCCAGTTCCGCGCCCGCCGAGAAACCCTGCAGCAGCCGGCCGACGAGCACGAGGAACGGCGCGAGCAGGCCGATCGTCGCGTAGCCGGGCACGAACGCGATCAGGATCGTCCCCGATGCCATCAGCGCGAGCGTGACGATCAGTCCTTTCCGCCGACCGACCGCGTCGATGTAGGCGCCGAGGACGATCGCGCCCAGCGGACGCATCAGGAAGCCCGCACCGAACGCCGCGAACGTCGACATCAGCGACGCGAATTCGTCGGTGTTCGGGAAGAAGGTTCTCGCGATGTCGCTCGCGTAGAAGCCGAACAGGAAGAAGTCGAACTGCTCGAGGAAGTTGCCGCTGGTCACGCGCAGCACGGCGCCGATCTTCGACTGGCTGGCGGGCGAGTGGTCGAGGGGTATGGCGGCCATGTGAAGCTCCGGTTCGGCGAGGAGGCGCCGAAGTTACCGCGTCGCGGCCGCGACATCGAAACGATGACTTGGCGAAAATTGCCGGCGCCGAACGGCCTTCATGAATTGATGGGGCACTGCCTTTCTGCTACCGTCGGCGACGGTTCGCGCACGCGGATCGCCGGTGCGCACGCGCTGTTCACGCACCTCGTCGCCGACCCGCGTTCACGAGACCCGGATCGTCATTGCCGGATGCGACCGCATCCCGCTCTTTCCCGAAAACACGATTTTTGAGGATCCGGATGAACGCGCCGATCGCCCAGGAACACCTGACGCCCGAGCTGAATGAAGCCCTCGGCCGCGTCACGCTGGATGACAAGTACACGCTGGCCAAGGGTCGTGCCTACATGAACGGCACGCAGGCGCTGGTCCGCCTGCTGATGCTGCAACGCGAGCGCGACCTGCGGGCCGGGCTCAACACCGCGGGCTTCGTGTCCGGGTATCGCGGGTCGCCGCTCGGCGCCGTCGACCAGACGCTGTGGAAGGCCAAGACGCATCTCGAGCAGCATCACATCGCCTTCCAGCCGGGCCTGAACGAGGACCTCGCGGCGACCTCGGTGTGGGGGTCGCAGCAGGTCAACATGACGCCGCAGGCCAAGTACGACGGCGTCTTCGCGATGT
>CAXTDA010000179.1:3620-7760 GCA_964242935.1 uncultured Burkholderiaceae bacterium
TCGCAGCAGGTCAACATGACGCCGCAGGCCAAGTACGACGGCGTCTTCGCGATGTGGTACGGCAAGGGCCCGGGCGTCGACCGCAGCGGCGACGTCTTCAAGCACGCGAACGCGGCCGGGACGTCGAAGCACGGCGGCGTGATCGCGCTCGCCGGCGACGACCACTCGGCGAAGTCGTCGACGCTGCCGCACCAGTCCGATCACATCTTCAAGGCTTGCGGCATCCCGACGTTCTTCCCGGCGACGGTCCAGGAGTACCTCGACCTCGGGCTGCACGCGTACGCGATGAGCCGCTACTCGGGCCTCTGGGTCGGCTTCAAGGTCGTGACCGACGTCGTCGAGGCGTCGGCGTCGGTGATCGTCGACCCCGACCGCGTGAACATCGTGATCCCCGATGACTTCGTGCTGCCCGCGGGCGGCCTCAACATCCGCTGGCCCGACACCCCGCTCGAGCAGGAAGCGCGCCTCATCGACTACAAGTTCTACGCGGCGCTCGCGTACGTCCGCGCGAACAGGCTCAACGACACGGTGTGGGATTCGCCGCACGCGCGCTTCGGGATCATGGCGAGCGGCAAGGCCTACCTCGACACGCGTCAGGCCCTGATGGACCTCGGGCTCGGCGAGGCCGAGTGCGCGCAGCTCGGCATCCGGCTCTTCAAGGTCGGCGTCGTGTGGCCGCTCGACGCGTACCACGTGCGCGAGTTCGCGACCGGTCTGCAGGAGATCCTGGTCGTCGAAGAGAAGCGCCAGATGATCGAGTACCAGCTGAAGGAGGAGCTCTACAACTTCAGCGAGCACGCGCGGCCGCGCGTCTTCGGCAAGTTCGACGACAAGCAGGGCGGCGAGTGGTCGATCCCGCAGGGCAACTGGCTGCTGCCGGCCAAGTACGAGTTCTCGCCGGCGCTGGTCGCGAAGGCGATCGCGACCCGGCTCGCGAACTTCGACCTGCCGTCCGACGTGCGCGCCCGCATCGACATGCGCCTCGCGGTGATCGACGCGAAGGAGAAGGCGCTCGCGAAGCCGCGCGTGATCACCGAACGGAAGCCGTTCTTCTGCTCGGGCTGCCCGCACAACACGTCGACCCGCGTGCCCGAAGGTTCGCGCGCGGTGGCCGGCATCGGCTGCCACTACATGACGGTGTGGATGCCCGACCGCCGCACCGAGACGTTCACGCAGATGGGTGGCGAGGGCACGCCGTGGATCGGCCAGGCGCCGTTCACGCACGAGAAGCACATCTTCTCGAACCTCGGCGACGGGACCTACTTCCACAGCGGCATCCTGGCGATCCGCGCGTCGATCGCGGCGAAGGTCAACATCACCTACAAGATCCTGTTCAACGATGCGGTCGCGATGACCGGCGGCCAGGCGACCGACGGCTCGATCACCGTGCCGCAGATCACGCGGCAGATGGCGGCCGAAGGCGCGAAGCGGATCATCGTCGTCACCGACGAACCGGAGAAGTACGAAGGCCATTGGGACGCGAGCCAGCGGGTGATCCAGAACGAGGAAGGATCGACGGCGATCGCCACCGGCAGGAAGTCGAAGTCGCTCGGCCCGATGCACGACAACCAGCTCGCGCACGGCGTCACGGTCCATCACCGCGACGAGCTCGACCGGCTGCAGCGCGAGCTGCGCGAGGTCGAGGGCACGTCGATCCTGATCTACGACCAGACCTGCGCTTCCGAGAAGCGGCGGCGCCGGAAGAAGATCGTCGACGGCAAGCCGCTGTTCCCCGATCCGCCGAAGCGCGTGTTCATCAACGACCTCGTCTGCGAGGGCTGTGGCGACTGTTCGGTGCAGTCCAACTGCCTGTCGGTCGAGCCGCTCGAGACCGAGTTCGGCCGGAAGCGCGTCATCAACCAGTCGTCGTGCAACAAGGACTACTCGTGCGTGAAGGGCTTCTGCCCGAGCTTCGTGACGGTCGAGGGCGGCCGCGTGAAGAAAGGGAAGGGCACGTCGGCCGCCGGCGTGGAGGTCGACCGGCTGTTCGACCTGCCGCTGCCGGTGGTTCCCGACGTGACCGCGGCGTACGGGATCCTCGTGATGGGCGTCGGCGGCACCGGCGTCGTCACGATCGGCCAGCTGCTCGGGATGGCCGGACACCTCGAAGGCAAGGGCGTCTCGGTGCTCGACATGGCCGGCCTCGCGCAGAAGGGCGGCGAGGTCGCGTCGCACGTGCAGATCGCGAAGACCCCCGATCACCTGCAGGCGACCCGCATCGCGACCGGCGAGGCGGACCTGGTCCTCGGCTGCGACATCATCGTCACCGGCAACACCGAGGCGATCTCGAAGATGCAGGCCGGGAAGACCCGGGCGGTGATCAACACGGCCGACATCCCGACCGCCGAGTTCGTGCGTAACCCCGACTGGAAGTTTCCCGGGTCCGATCTCGCCGGCGAAATCCGCGCCGCGCTCGGCGCCGATCGCGCGGACGGCGCGGACCACTGCGACCTGATCGACGCGAACCGGCTGACGGTCGCGCTGATGGGCGACGCGCTGTACACCAATCCGTTCATGCTCGGCTACGCGTGGCAGAAGGGCTGGGTCCCGCTCGGCGAGGCCGCGCTGCTCCGCGCGATCGAGCTGAACGCGGTCTCGGTCGACGCGAACAGGAAGGCGTTCACATGGGGCCGCCGCGCCGCCCACGACCGCGACGCGGTGGAGCGCGTGGCGTTCCCGGCCGAGGTGGTCGAGATCCGCCGCGAAGGATCGAAGCGGCTGTCGGGCAGCCTCGACGAGACGATCTCGCGCCGCGCCGAGTTCCTGGTCGGCTACCAGGACGCCGCGTACGCCGGCCGCTACATGGCGCTCGTCGACAAGGTCCGCGACGCGGAGACGCGGCTCTGTCCGGCGTCGACGAAGCTGCCGCTGACGCAGGCCGTGGCCCGCTATTACTTCAAGCTGCTCGCGTACAAGGACGAGTACGAGGTGGCGCGGCTGTATACCGACACGTCGTTCATGGAGAAGATCGACGCCCAGTTCGAGGCCGACGAGAAGAACGGTCCGTATCTCCTGAAGTTCCACCTCGCACCGCCGCTGTTCTCGAAGCGCGACGCCGCCGGTCACCTGGTCAAGCAGCAGTACGGGCCTTGGATGATGAAGGCGTTCGGGCTGCTCGCGAAGCTGAAGCGCCTCCGCGGCACGGCCTTCGACGTCTTCGGACGGACCGACGAGCGGAAGGCCGAGCGCGCGCTGATCGTCGAGTACGAGTCGACGATCGCGATGATGCTGGCCAAGCTCGATGCATCGAACCTCGATGCGGCGGTGGCCGTCGCGAAGATCCCCGAGGAAATCCGCGGCTACGGTCACGTCAAGGAAGCGAACATGGCGAAGGCGGCTGCCCTGCGCGAGTCGTTGATCTCGACGTTCAAGGCGCCGGTGAAGGAGATCGCTCGCGCCCGCGCGGCCTGAGGTCAACCGGACGCAGCGACCCCGTCGAGCGTCATCTCGATCGTGCTGCCGTTCGGCTCGGTGTAGAGGACGCGCGCCGGATAGCCGCCGTCCTGCCCGGCGATCCACACGTCGATCGTCCGGTCGTTCGAGTCCGGCCGCGGCGCGCGGCGCAGATGCGTCGTCGACAGCGGCTTGCCGCGGATGTCGAGCACCTCCGGACCGATGGTCTGGAACGTCCACGTCTCGACGTCGCCGCGGACGCCCGCGACCGGGATCGCGATGCGGCCTTCCGGCATCGCCCGGCCGGAATCGGCCAACAGCAGCGCGCCGATCTGGAACAGCACCGACAGGCGGTCCTGCGCGCCCGGCACCAGCGGCGCCGTCGCTGCGGACGCCGAGAAGCTGATGGTCTGGCGCGCGTCGCGGTTGAAGTTCGTCGCGACCGTCGCGCGGCGGCGCGGCGATTCGGTGTAGCGGTCGGGCGCGAGGCCGGCCGGCGTCACGCCGCCCTCGCTGTGCGACGACAGCACGTCGACCTTGAACAGCAGGAAGTCGACGGCGGCCACCAGCTCGCTGCGGTAGCGGCCGTCGGCGATCGACCAATCGATCGAACCGACGCCGTAATAGCGGACCGGGTTGGCGTTCTTCGCGTCGACGTAGAGCACCTTGTACGCGAGGCGGGCGGACTGCGGCGCGACGGCGGCAGGCGGCGGCGCCGGCGCCGTTGCGAGTGGCGCGGCCGGGGGC
>CAXTDA010000180.1:0-7723 GCA_964242935.1 uncultured Burkholderiaceae bacterium
GCGTCGCGCCGCGGAGCGCCGCGACCATCGCCTGCGAGTTCGCGGCGGTCGGCCGCTCGCCGGTCGACGGAGCGAAAAGCGGCGGCTCGAACGCCAGCATCTGCCGGTGCCGGGCGAGCAGCGCCTCGATGTCGCGGAGCGGCGTGCCGGCCCGCGCGACGAGGACCAGCTCGCTCGGCTCGTAGTCGACGATGCCGGTATGGCCGCGGACGTCGAGCGGCGTGCCGGCGCTGCGCTGGCCGTACCAGGCCTTCGTCCCGCCGCCGCGGATCACGAGCGGCGACGCGTCCGCCGCGGCCGCGCGAACGGCGTCGACGAGCGCATCGACGCCGTCGGTCGAGGCCTCGTCGGCCGGCGCCGCCGCGACCGGACCGGCGTCCCGCGAACCGTTGTCCCCCGAACTGTCGTCACCCACGCGGCTCGCCATCAGAAGCGCGGCAGGTCCGGATGCGGCAGCGCGCCGCCGTGGATGTGCATGCGGCCGAACTCCGCGCAGCGATGCAGCGACGGGATGCCCTTGTCCGGGTTCAGCAATCCGGCCGGATCGAACGCGCGCTTGACGCCGCGGAAGCGCTCGAGCTCGGGCGCCTCGAACTGCACGCACATCTGGTTCAGCTTCTCGATGCCGACGCCGTGCTCGCCGGTGATCGTGCCGCCGAGCGCGACGCACAGCTCGAGGATCTCGGCGCCGAAGTCCTCGGCGCGCCGCAGCTCGTGGGGATCGTTCGCATCGAACAGGATCAGCGGATGCAGGTTGCCGTCGCCCGCGTGGAAGACGTTCGGACAGCGCAGGCCGTACTTGCCTTCCATCGCGACGATCGCCTTCAGCATCTCGCCGAGCCGCTTCTTCGGGATGGTGCCGTCCATGCAGTAGTAGTCGGGCGAGACGCGGCCCGCGGCGGGGAACGCGTTCTTCCGGCCGGCCCAGTACGTCAGGCGTTCGGTCTCGTTCTGCGATACGACGAGCCGTCGCGCGCCCGACGCGCCGAGCACCGCCTCCATGTGCGCGATCTCGTCGGCGACCTCGTCGGTCGTGCCGTCGGACTCGCAGAGCAGGATCGCGGCCGCGTCGAGGTCGTAGCCGGCCTTCGCGAACGGCTCGACCATCCGGGTCGCCTGGCGGTCCATCATCTCGAGACCGGCCGGGATGATGCCCGCCGAGATGATCGCCGCGACGGCGTCGCCCGCGGTCTCGACGTCGTCGAACGACGCCATGATCACGCGCGCGGTCTGCGGCTTCGGGATCAGCTTGACGGTGACCTCGGTGACCACCGCGAGCATCCCCTCGGAACCGACGACGAGCGCCATCAGGTCGAGGCCCGGACAGTCGGGCGCCTCGGAGCCGAAGACGATCGGCTCGCCGTCCATCGTCAGCCCGCGGACCCGGAGCACGTTGTGGACTGTCAGCCCGTACTTCAGGCAGTGAACGCCGCCCGAGTTCTCGGCGACGTTGCCGCCGATGCTGCACGCGATCTGCGACGACGGGTCGGGCGCGTAGTAGAGGCCGTGGACGGCCGCGGCTTCGGAGATCGCGAGGTTGCGCACGCCCGGCTGCACGACGGCGGTCCGCGACGTCGGGTCGAGCGCGACGATGCGGTTCAGCTTCGCGAGCGCGAGCAGGACGCCTTCGCCGTGCGGCATCGAGCCGCCCGAGAGGCTCGTGCCGGCGCCGCGCGCGACGACGGGGACGCTCATCCGCGCGCAGAGGCGCAGGATCGCCGCGATCTGCTCCTCGGTGTCGGGCAGCGCGACCACCATCGGCTGCTGGCGCAGCATCGACAGGCCGTCGCATTCGTAGGGACGCGTGTCGGCCGGCTTCCACAGCACGCTCGCCGCGGGCAGGATGTCGAGCAACGCCGTTGCGACCTCGGCCTGGCGCGCCGGCGGTGGTCGATGGACCGACCGGGGGTCCAGCGGTTGTGCCAGCGGCAGTTCGACGGGAGCGTTCATCATTCGACGTTAACACGTCGGTTCCGGGCAGAAAACCGACGTCCCACCGCATTTCCTCGAAAGGCATCGATGAAAACACGCATCCTCGGGACCGACGGTCCGACCGTCTCCGCGATCGGCCTCGGCTGCATGGGCATGTCCGAGTTCTACGGCGTCGCCGACCAGGCCGAGGCCGTCGCGACGATCCATCGCGCGCTCGACCTCGGCATCACGTTCCTCGACACGGCCGACATGTACGGGCCGTTCACGAACGAGAAGCTGGTCGGGGGCGCGATCCGCGGCCGGCGCGACGAGGTATTCGTCGCGACCAAGTTCGGCAACGTGCGCGGTCCGAAGGGCGAGCGCCTCGGCATCAACGGCACGCCGGAGTACGTACGCCAATGCTGCGACGACTCGTTGAAGCGGCTCGGCGTCGACGTGATCGACGTCTACTACCAGCACCGCGTCGATCCGCGGGTGCCGATCGAGGACACGATCGGCGCGATGGGCGAGCTCGTCGCGGCCGGCAAGGTGCGCTTCCTCGGGATGTCGGAGGCGGGACCCGACACGTTCGAGCGCGCGCTCGAGGTCCACGCGATCCACGCGTTGCAGACCGAATACTCGCTGTGGTCGCGCGACCCCGAGGACGAGCTGCTGCCGCTGTGCGAGAAGCACGGCGTCGCGTTCGTCCCGTACAGCCCGCTCGGTCGCGGCTTCCTCACGGGGCGCTTCAAGTCGCCCGACGACCTGCCGGAAGGCGACTTCCGCCGGAACGGCCCGCGCTTCCAGGGCGACAACTTCCGGAAGAACCTCGACGTCGTCGAGAAGGTCGCGGACATCGCCCGCGAGAAGGGCTGCACGCCGGCACAGCTCGCGCTCGCATGGCTGCTCGCGCAGGGCGACTTCATCGTGCCGATCCCGGGGACGACGAAGCCGGCGCGGCTCGAGGAGAACGCGGGAGCCGTCGGCGTCGTGCTGACGGCGGACGACCTCGCGCGGATCGAGGCCGTCGCGCCGCAGGGCTTCGCGGCGGGGACGCGCTACGACGCGGCGGGGATGCGCGCGGTGGACCGTTGAGCGTGATCAACGTCCTGCGAGGTGGACCATGATGAATCGCGCACTTCGAGGCGCCGTCGTGTCGATGGCGATCCCGCTCGTCGCATCGGCTCAGTCCCTGTCGATCGCGTCACCGGCGTTCGACGGCAACGCTCGGATTCCGACGCTGCACGGCGCCGACGGCGCCTGCGGCGGCCAGAACGTCACCCCCGGCGTTGCCTGGCGCGGTACGCCGTCCGCGGCGAAGTCCGTCGTGATCGTGCTTGCCGAGGCCGATCGGGAGGACGTGCTGTGGATCGCGTACGGAATCGCAGCGGACCGCGGCGAAGTCCGTGAGGGCGAAGGACAGAAGGATGACGTCGGCATCCTGGTCGGTCGAAACAGCACCGGCACGGCGTCGTATCGCGGCATGTGTCCGCCGGCCGGTGATCCGCCGCATCGTTACCTGCTGACCGTCGTCGCGACCGACCTGCCCGTCACGGCATTCGGGCCGGGCCTCGTGCGGGAAGAGATCCTGCGCTTGCTCAAAGGTCACGAGCTTGCTTCCGGCAGGGTCGAGGGTCGCTATGCCCGCTGACGTCTACCTGAACTGGTCCGACATCAGGTTGTGCTTGCGCAACTTGTCGTAGAACGTCTTCCGCGGCAGCCGCAGCAGTTCGCTTGCCGCGGAGGCCCGGCCGCCGCTGGCGCGCATCGAGTCTTCCAGCAGGTGCCTCTCGAAGGCATGCATGTTCTCTTCGAAGCTGCGGGACTCGGCCTGGGCCGCGGAGCCGTCCGCGAACGTGTCCGGCAGGCCGAGCACGTGGCGGTGCGCGACGTTGCGGAGCTCCCGGACGGGGCCGGGCCAGGGGTACGCCAGCTGGCGGTTCAGCGTCGCTCGCGCGCGCGGCGCCGCTCGCTTGCCGTAACGTGCCGCCGCCTGCGTCGTGAAGTGCTCGAACAGCAACGGGATGTCTTCCAGACGTTCGCGCAACGGCGGTACGTGGATCACCGCGAGACCGAGTCGGTAATAGAGGTCGCTGCGGAAACGGTCCTCGCTCATCCGTCGCAATTCGGCCTTGCTGGCGGCGACGACGCGAGCGTTCAGCGCGATCAGTTCGTTGGACCCCAGCCGTTCGAACAGCCGTTCCTCCAGAACGCGAAGCAGCTTGATCTGCAGGACCAGCGGCATCGTCTCGATCTCGTCGAGGAACAACGTGCCGCCGCCCGCGTGTTCCAGCTTGCCGATCCGCTTCTTCGATGCACTGGTGAACGCGCCCGCCTCATGGCCGAACAACTCGGCTTCGAACAGCGACTCGGGCAGCCCGCCGCAGTTCAGCGCCACGTAGTTGGCCGCGTGACGGGGGCTGTGCTCGTGCAGTGCTCGCGCGACGAGTTCCTTGCCGGTCCCGGTTTCCCCCTGGATCAGGATGTCGGCGTCGGTCGACGCGAGATCGACGATCTGTCGACGAAGCCGATCGATCGCCGGCGAGCGGCCGACGATCGTCGCTTCGGCTGCGGACCGCGACTCGATCTGCCGCTGCAGATCGCCGACCTCGAGGGTCAGCGATCGTGCCTGCATCGCGCGTTCGACGACGTCGCACAGGCGCTCCGACGCGAACGGCTTCTCGATGAATTCGTACGCCCCCGCCCGCACCGCATCGATCGCCATCGGTACGTCGCCGTGTCCGGTGACCAGAATCACCGGGAGCTGCGGATCGACGCGGTGCGTGTACTTGAGCAGGTCGATGCCGCTCATGTTCGGCAGCCGGACATCGGTGACCAGGACGATGGGCGCGGCCAGCTCGATCCGGCCGAGCGCCTGTTCGGCCGATTCGAAGTCGGTCACCCGGATTCCCGCGAGCTCAAGCGCCTGCTTGCTGCCGCGACGCACGGCCGGATCGTCCTCGACGTACAGGACCGACAAGACTTCAGACATGTTCCTCCAACTCCTCGGTGAGCGGCAGCTCGATCACGAACTCGGCGCCGCCCGCGGTGTTGCCGCCGCTCAACGTACCGCCGAACTCCCGCACGATGTCGGCGGAGATCGGCAGTCCGAGACCGAGTCCCTGACCGGCGGCCTTGGTCGTGAAAAACGGTTCGAACAGCCGGTCGATCGCCTCCGCATCGAGGCCGACGCCCGTATCGCGCACCGAGATCCGGGCCGATCCGGCGAAGTCGCGGATGGCGAGCGACAGCACGCGTCGCGTCGACGGACGCATGGCATCGATCGCGTTGTTGATCAGGTTGACGAGGACCTGCTCGAGCCGGTTGGCGTCTGCCAGCACGCGGACCGGCGTGCCGGGAAGGTCCGTGCGGATCGTGATGCGCTCCTGTCGAAGCCGTGCACGCAGCAGAGAGATGGTGTCCTCGACGACGCGCCGAAGGTCGATCACCGTGGGTCGCGGCGGCGCCTTGCGGGCGAAGCTCTTCAACTCGCCGGTGATCCGGCCCATCCGTGCGACGAGCTGGGAGATCTCGGCGAGGTTCTCGACCGCGTCCTCGACGCGATTGCGCCGCAGCAGCACCGCGGCGTTGTCCGACAGCGTCTGCAATGCGGCGAGCGGCTGGTTGAGCTCGTGCGTCACGCTGGCCGCCATCTGTCCGAGCGCGGCCATCTTGCCCGAGTGAACGAGTTCCTCGAACGTCTTCTTCAGGGCGACCTCGGTCTTCTCGCGCTCGCCGACTTCATGCTGCAGATGCAGGTTTGCTTCGCGCAGTGCTTCGGTGCGTGACTGGACCTGGCTCTCGAGGTCGTCGTACGCGCGCTCGAGTTCCAGCTTCGCCCTCTGTCGCTGCAGATGCGCTCGTCGACGCTGCCGCAGATAGAGCGCGGAGAGGAAGGCGGCGATCGAGGCGAAGCCGGTCGTCGCCGCCGCATAACGCGCCGTGCTCGATGCCGGGTCGAGACTGGTCAGCGTGACGAGGTGCCAGTCGGTCCCGGCCACGGGCCGCTCGAGCATCAGGTAGTCGGTCGAAAACGCGTCCGGCTTCGTGCGTCGATAAGCCGCCAGGGGACGAAAGCGCACCGTGTCCGGCGGATCGAACGTGCGCTGGCGATCGAGTGCACCGATCGCATCGAACGAGCGCAGCGTGTGGTACTGCCGCGAGTTCATCAACTGCTCGCGCGTCCGCGGGTCGAGCGCTTCGAGCGTCTTGAAGAGCAGCTGCGGCAACGACGCGAGGAAGATGATGCCGTTCGAATCGAGCGCCAGTGCGATCTCGTCCGCATCGCGCAATCCGTTGTCGAGTCCGTGGAGGCCGACCTTGACGGTCGCGACGCCGACGAGCCGCTCGCCGTCGAAGACCCGCGATGCAAAGTAATAACCCGGCTCGTTGCTGACGGTGCCGACGCCGTAATAGTGGCCGTGGCCGTTGACCAGCGCGTCCTTGAAATAGGGGCGGAAGCTGAAGTTCATTCCGACGAAGCTGTCGCGCTTCTTGTAGTTGCTCGACGCGATCGTCCGCCCGTTCAGGTCCATCACGTAGATGTCGAGCGCCTTCGTTTCACGTGCGACGACTTCGAGATACGCGTTGACCTTGTCCACCTTCTGCGCGTCAGGGGTCGTCAGCAACGTGATGAGATCGTCGTTCAGTCCGAGGATCGACGCGAGGTAGTCGTAGCGCCGCATCTCGCCGATGAGGCCGCCACGATAGACCTCGAGGCGTTGCGCGGCGGTGTCGCGCAGCGACCTGATCGCCGTACGTTCGGCTAGAACGTAAGCGACCGCGACCGCCAGCGCGGCCAACACGACGTACGCGATCACTTCGACATACGGACGAACGAACTTCCTCACGACGACTCGCGGGTCAGCGACGAAGTCGCGAGCTTGGTCTGAAAATTCGCGATCGGCAATGCCGGAAAGAGCTAGGGCGGCGTCTCGCCTGTCGTGCTGCGTGCCGCGGGCCCGGCGGTTCTCCGCACACGGCTTGCGCGGAAGTCCACACAGCCGATTCCCGTGGTCGTGCGGACTTCCGCACACGGTCCGCGCCACCGCGTCGCGTGTCGCAGGCAAGCGACGATATTGGTGACGAGAAGAGCTGGCACGGCGTGTGCAATCGCCTACCCCGATCGCGGGCGACGAACGCACCGCGACGAATAATCAGGAGACGCAATGCATTCATTCAGAAGTCGATGGTCCGCTGTCCTGGTCGCCGGGCTGGTCGCCACGGCCCTGTCCGGTTGTGGCAGTGACGACAACAACAACAACGACAGCGGCTCACCGGTCGCCGTCACGCCGCCGCCGACCGTCCAGATCTTGTCGTCGTCGCCGCAGATGGTGTCGGGCACCACGACGCTGGTCGACGTCCAGGTGACCAACACCGCAGTGCCGATCACGGCGACCCTGAACGGCGCGAGCGTGACCAGCGCGTTGCAGCCCGATCCCTCGCGCACGGGCCATCTGGTCGGCGTCGTCTCCGGCGTCGTGAACGGGACGAACAACCTCCTGATCGCCCAGGGCAGCGCCACCTCGGCCCTGGCCTTCACTGCGTATCCGATCGCCGGACCGATCATCTCCGGCCCGCATCAGACGCCGTTCATCTGCCAGACCGCCACCTTCCTGCTGCCCGACGGCACGACGTTCGGCCCGGCGCTCGACGCCGACTGCACCGCGGCGCCGAAGGTCACCTACATGTACCTCAAGATCGGCGGCACGGCGCTCGTGCCGATGCCGAGCACGACGGCGCGGCCGGCCGACGTGGCGTCGACGACGACCACGGCCGGCGTCACGGTGCCGTTCATCGTCCGCGTCGAGAC
>CAXTDA010000181.1:0-4815 GCA_964242935.1 uncultured Burkholderiaceae bacterium
CGCGCGTCGTCCTTGAACTCGGGATCCGCGAAGTAGGCGTCGCCGCGCATGCCGACGATCACGCCTTCCGGCATGTCCTTGCCGAGTCGCTCGAGCGAGCTCTCGGCGAGCGGCAGCACGAACTGCGCGTTCTTCATCAGCCCGCGCTGGTTCGCCTGCCGCACGAACGTGTCGAGGTCGCCGCCCCACGAGGTCGACAGCACGACGTCCGGCTTCAACGCCTGCAGCCGCGTGATCTCGGTCGAGAAGTCCGGCGCCCCGAACTTCGGGAAGAACTCGCCGACGATCTTCGTGTCGGGCTTCAGGGCCATCAGCGTGTTGCGGAACACCTCCCACGAATCGCGGCCGAACGCGTAGTCCTGGTTCACCACCGCGATGGTCTTGAAGTCCGGCTTGACGCGGAGCAGGTGCAGCACGGCGCCGACCATCTCGGTCACCGCGTTCGAGGTCGTGCGGAACACATACTTGTACTGCCGATCCTCGAGCACCTTCTCGGTGCCGCAATCCCACATCACGTCGATGATCTTCAGGTCTTCGGCGACCGGCGCGACGACGTTGCAGTTGCCGCTCGAGATCGACGCGAGCATCACCTTGACGTTCTGGTCCTGCACGACGCGGCGGTACTCGGAGAGGAACTTGTCGCCGCCGAGACCTTCGTCGATGAAGACCGGCACGATCTTGACGCCGCCGATGCCGCCCGCGGCGTTGAAATCCTCGATCCACTGCTCGGCCGCGGCCTTGGCCGGGATGCCGAACACCGACGCGGCGCCGGACGTGAACGTCGTGATGCCGATCTTCAGATCGGTCGGCTTGACGGCCTGCGCGGCCGCGGTCGCGGCGAACGCCAATGCAATTGCGCAGGCGCCGAGCGCGCGCGTGACGAGGGATGCCATGTGGTCTCCGTGGGAACGACGCTCGACGAACGTGTCTTGCGTTCTATGAATGCGCCCACTCTAGCGGCAACGACCGGATCCGGGGATCACAACTTTGGACAGCCAGCCTTCGGATTATCCGAAGACTCGCCGACGGCACGGCAACTCAGCGCAACGTCGCCGTCGCCTGCATCGCGAGTCCGCCGTCGGCGTTGCGGGCCCACAGCGCGACGGTGCGACCGTCGTCGGACGGCTTGCCGCAGACCGCGAACGGCGCGATGTCGAAGAGCGGGCTCACCGCGCGGAACGCGAAGCGCTCGACGGTCGCGTCGGGACGATGCGCCTGCAGCAGCCGCATCAGCAGCGTCGCGATCAGCGGCCCGTGGACGATCAGCCCGGGATAGCCCTCGACGCCGGTGACGTAGCTGCGGTCGTAATGGATGCGATGCCCGTTGAAGGTCAGCGCCGAATAGCGGAACAGCAGCACCGGATCGGGCACGATGTCGCGCGACCAGGCCTCGTCGACCGGTGCGCGCGGCGGCACCGCGGGCGGCGTTCCCGGCGCCGGGATGTCGCGATAGACGATGTCGTGCTCCTCGGTCAACGCGACGCCGCGTCCGGTCGAGACGGTGTGCCGCACGAGGACGAACACGAGGTCGCCGGTCTTGCCGCTCTTCGTCGTCACGTCCTCGACGCGCGACACGCGTTCCATCGCGTCGCCGACGCGGATCGGCGCGTGCCACTCGAGCCGCCCGCCGGCCCACATCCGCCGCGGCAGCGGCACCGGCGGCAGGAAGCCGCCCCGCGCCGCATGGCCGTCGGGCCCGATCTCCGACCGTCTGGGTCGCGGCAGGAAGTACAGCCAGTGCCAGAGCGGCGGCAGCGGATCGCCGGTCGCCGGCGAGGGGTCGCCGTCGCCATCGTCGAGCGTCGCGGCGAGCGCCGCGACCGGCGTGTTCGACGCCACGTCGTCGATCGTCTCGGTCCGTCCGATCCATGTGGTGAGATCGGGCGTGGCTGCGTCCGCGGCGGGATCGTTGGTGGGTGCGGGCATCGTCGCGTCCTTACGCGGTCAGGCTTCGTCCGTACGAACGCGCATCGTGCCGTCGTCCGGTCCACAGGGCCAGGCCGAACGGGTGCGCCACGGTCTCGTCATGCGTGGATCAGCCGTCCCCCGGCGAACGCCCAGTTCTCCCAGGTCGTCTCGCGGAAGACCACCATCACGTTCTCGGGGTCGAAGCCGGACGCGGCGAGCCCGGCCGTCAGGTGCTGCAGCAACTGCTTCCGGATCTTCACGCTGCGGCCGACCGACCAGAGGATCTCGACGAGCGCGAAGTCGTCGTTGCGGCCGCCCTGCACGTCGGGATAGGTCGCGTCGTAGCGGAAGTCGTCGGCGTCGAGTTCGTGGACGCGCTGGAAGCGGTCGGTGGCCGGCACGCCGACCGACAGGAGCGCGGCATGGACCGCATCGAGGACGCCGGTCTTGAACGCGGCGGACTTCGGGCGGCGGACGGTCAGCGTGACGAGCGGCATGCGGGTTCCTCCGGGTCGATCGGGTCGGTCGTCGAAACGGAGAGCGTGCATCGACGCGAGGCGCATGGCAATCCCCGGCAAGCACCGCGTCACCGATCGTCTTGCCGCGCGCGGACGTCGCTGTCACGATCGCCGGCCTTTCGCATCGGGGAGACCTGGTCATGAAGACGCTCGCGGCCATCGCGGTCCTGTGGTTCGTCGGCATGTCGAGCGCCGGCGCGGCGCCGTCCGACGGGCCGGAGAAGTACATCGTCCTGTCGCGGATCGGCGACGCGCTGTCGATCGTCGGCTACCGCCCGACGGTGGGCAGCTCGCTCGACACCAACGCGCACGAGACGATCGCGACGCCCGGCCATACGTTCGACCAGGTCGCGCTGCGCGCGGCCGAGCGCGCGTTGCGCCGCGCGATGCCGGCAGCGTCGGTGACGATGCTCGGCTCGACCTCGTCCGAGCCCTACCCCGATCACGAAGCGTTCATCGACGACAAGCGACTGACGGCTCCGGCATGGCTCGACGACGCGATCGCCCGGTGCGCCTGCACGCGACTCGTCCTGATCACGAAGCACAGCGGCGAGGCGCGCATCCGAGCACGCGATTCGAGTCTGGGCAGCGGCAAGTTGAGCGGCCTCGGCTTCTACATCGACCGTGAGCTGCGCACGCGACGCGGCGACACCGGCGAGCGCGCCCGCGGCTTCATCTCGCCGTTCGTCTACATCGCCGTCACGCTGGTCGACACCCGCGACGGCCAGGTGCTCTCGCAGCGCGTCGTGACGGCGTCCCGGATGGTGTCCGCAGCCCGCAGCACCGAGTCGGCGGACCCGTGGGACGCGCTCAGCGCCGAAGAGAAGTCGCGCGCCATCACGACGATCCTCGAACGCGAGGTGCCGGCGTCGATCGCGGCGATGCTGGCTTCGTGACGCGGGCGTCGCAGGGCTGCGCCTCAAAGCTCCTTCGACGCGGCGCGTCGATCAGGTCCTGATCCTTCTGCAGCTGCACTACCACCATCGCCACACCCAGCCTCGAGCTTCGGTGCGACTGACCGGTGCCCGTTTTCGCGGCCTCCCTCTTGTTGCACAGACGCGAATGCTTGGCCAGCATGTACCGCGACGAATCGCTCGAGGCGGCGCGAAAGACCGGATCCACATCGTTCCGTCGTGCGCGCAATGAGCAGCGTCGACGACGGGGAAACGACGGAGGCCCGATGCGCATGACGGCAAGTTCATGGCTCGTTCGACATCGAATGACGACCACTGCGGCGATCGTCATCGCCCTCCCCTTCGTCGCGATGGCGCCGCTCCGCGTCGCGTCCGCCCAGTCCGCGCCGACGGCTCCGGTCCTGTCCGAGCCGATGGTCGCGAGATACATCCGGTTCATCGAGTGGGCTCTCGAGATCACCCTGCATGCCGCGGACCGGGCAACGGTTCGCGGAGCCGTCATCGATGAATGGAATCGGGGAAACCGGGACGGCATCGTGAAGGTGCTGACCGTCGAGGCGCAGCTGCCGGGTCTTCCGAACCCGCAGCGTCTCGCCCTCCGGCGCCAGGTTCAGGCGGACATGGTTCGCTCCCTTCGCGCGGACCGGGGGGACCCCAGGGCGCAACGGCTCGTGGCTCTGTACGACGATGCGCACCGACCCGTCGCCGCCGCATCGACCACCACCCCGCAGCCACCGACGTCTCCCGGCGTCGACGGGAAGCCGCGGAGCACGGCGACTTTCAGATGCTGGGCGGAAGGCCTCTACAACGTCTGCGAAAGAAGCGGGTTTCCGTGCCATGACGGGCGGGTCGAGATGCTCGGATTCGGAAACTCCGAACTGGACGCGGTGGTGATGGCGACCAACTTGTGCAACAGCGCGATCACGCAGCAGATCATCCTGAGCAATATCACCCAGCAAGCGTCGCTGCGGCAAACTTGCAAGAAGTCGCGCTGCCAGTGAGGGACGGGCGAAAAAACGACCGATCCCGCTTCACGCTGCGAAGGCGCAGTTTGCTATCCAATTCAGTGAGCGCATCGTCGTTGATCGATGACTTCATCAACCCGGCTCACACACGAGGTCCGTGACATACCCAATCGACCACGTCGGTCTGAAGGATCTGCGCTCCTATCGCTTGAATGTCCGGGCTCAGCGAGCCGATGAACTATGCGAACAGACGTCTTCGCCGATCCGCGCCGGGTCGATGATGCTCGCCTCCTTCACATCGGCTACGGTGATGCGACGCGCCTCGACATTCATATGGTTGCACGCCGAGGCCATGACTCCGTGATGATCGCTCATGGAGGACAAACGAACGTCCCATGGCTTTGCAGTGTGGTCCTCCGATGCCGTCACAACGCGCTTGCCATCTGGACTGAAGCTCGCCGCGTTGACCGAGTCCTCATGCTTCAACGCCTCGCCCACCGGCTTCCCCGT